>DBCZ01000019.1:5773-12690 GCA_002293315.1 Ruminococcaceae bacterium UBA945 | reverse complement strand
AGGTATCTTTTCATTTCTCCACCGTATCTTCCGCCGCACAGCCTTCGTCAAAGGCATAGCTCTCTTTTTCGCCGAAAGCCTCTGTGCTTTCAGATGCGTTGAAGAGAACCGTAAACGTCTGGAAGATGATTTTCCAATCCTGCCAAATGCTGAATCTTTCAATGTATGTCATGTCCAAAATAAGTTTATCCTTCGGTGAGGTGTTATACTTCCCGCTTATCTGCGCGAAGCCCGTCAGCCCCGCCTTGGCGCGCAGTCTGTAAGAGAACTCCGGCAGCTCGTCGGTATATTTCTCCACGTTTTCAAGCATTTCCGGCCTCGGGCCGACAAGTGACATCTCGCCGTTTAAGATGTTGAAGAACTGCGGCAGCTCATCAAGCCGGAATTTCCTCAGGACTTTCCCCGCCTTCGTGATTCTGTCGTCGTCCTCCGTCACCGATTTATTCACCGAGTTCTCTTCTCTCATCGTGCGGAACTTATACACATCGAAAACCCTGCCGATTTGGCCGTACTTCGTCATTCTCTTCTGCTTATAGATAATCTTCCCGCCGTCGTCAATCTTGATTGCCAGCGCCGCCGCAAGCATCAGCGGGCTTGTGATGATAATCGCAAGCAGTGAGAAGAAGATGTCCATCAGCCGTTTTATCACGCGCTGCTCAAACGTGAGGTCCTTCACCATGTGCGCCACAAGGGCTTTGTCGTCAAGCGCGGTGAATTTCGCGTTGGTCGCCACGACGTCGAAAATCTCATAGTTATAATAGATGTTCTTGTTGTTGCGATAGCAGAACTCCACGATTTCCGTTTTCTTTTCAAGCGGCAGATTACACAGGAAAACCGTATCGCAGGCTTCTATGCATTTATAAAGGCCCGCATTGCTGAAATGCACGATATGCTCAATTTTATACTGCTTCTTGTAGTGCTTAATTTTGGGGATAGTGTCCGCCAAATCATTCTCACACGAGGCGATGACACAGCATTTTTCCGGCGGCTCAATAATGAAATACACAAAATTGCCGAAATATGCGAAGAAGATAATCGCGAACACCTGCAAAACAAACACCAGCAAAAGCAAGAGCGGCTCTTCATAGACGAAGTATTTGTTAAGGCCGTCGTTCGTGTTCATTATCGAGAGAATGAGATGGGTAACAAGGTCAGTTATCACCGTTGCGAGAATCATTGAGTAGACAATCGGCTTGCTCTTCTGCTTCCCCACGGCATATCCGCCGTAGACGGACATCAGCGATATGCCCAGAACGGCAAAGGTAAGCATCGTGATGGCCATTGTTCTGTTTAAGCCGTCCTGCCCCAGCAGCCACGGAAACTTCTGCCCGAAAACAAAGAAAAATATCAAAAACAGGGCAATGAACAGCGCCATCTTAAGCAGAAAGATGATGGTTCTTTTCAACTTTTGAGACCATTTCATGAAAAATCTCCCGGTTGGTGCTTTTCTATAAAAATCAACTTCCAAACTAAAGGATAGTATACCACATATCCGCGAAAAAGCAAGGCAAAGAGCCGCTTTGTGCCATATAGGCCCGCTCTGCAAAAGGCTGCCTGCATCAAACAGACAGCCCTAACTTAAGCGCCAAGTCTCGATATATACGGCAGGCTCACCCACATGTTCTCTCCGATTCTCCCCCATCGCCCCTCAGAGGTTTTGCGCGTCAGCTTCTCCTCATAAACCGTGACGACGTCGCCCCAGTTCAGCTCACCGACCTTCGCATACATCATATCCGGTCCTGAACGCACCTGCACGCCCGTTCCTTTAATCCTCGCCTGATACCTGCCGTCATAGTCTATCTGATATTCCGTGACGAGGTTGAGATAATCCTTCCAGTTTTGATAATTCCAGACAAACATCGCCGGGCAGACCTTCTGCGTGACGTCCGCGTGGCGAATCACGTTCTGCATAGGTACGCCATACTTCATCATCAGCCCTCTGACGAGCTTCGAGGAATTGTCAAGCGTACCGCTCAGGAAATACCAGTCTTCGTCATATGCTGACATTCCGCCCGTGTAAGACGAGGCTTTTTGACAGCACATTTCAATCCCGATGGTGTTATAGTTTCTGGCTTCGTCGTGGAAGTATTCATCGTTGCCGACATGCCATGCGGTGTCTTCGTCTTTAACGCTGCGCCATATGCTTTGCTCGTCAACGAAGTAATGAGCCGACGCGGCGCGGTAATTGTTATAGAAGAGCGCGCATTCACCGTATGCCGTATCTCCCGGGCTGGCGGTGTAGTGCACGGTGATGTACTTGATGTCCTCCCATGTGCGGTCGCCATCATTGTAATTCACAATTGAGAGGTAATCATTGATTTCAAACGTGAACAGTTCCTCCTCCCTCGCAGGGCAGAGGTAATTCGCGCCGTCTATTTCAATCCAACCGGATTCCGTATAATTCGTTTCGGGGTTGAAGTAAAGCGTTCTGTCCTCCACCCAGTGAAGGCCGCTCGCGAAATCGCCGGCAAAAGCGTCGAAGTATTTATCGCCTTCACCTATTTTATCCCCGTTCTCATCGAGAATATCCTCCGTCACCCAGTGCGAAACATCGGCTTCGCGCACCTTCCATGCCTCGCGCCCGTCTTCCATATAGATATGCTCATGCTCTGTGGCGGCCTCGGAAATGTCTTTGAACGCCCAGTGCTTCGGCAGAACATCTTCAAATCGCACGACAAAACCGATTTTCTCCACATTCACATCGGCCTCGCGGTTGAGCATTTTATTTATAACTTTCACGGCCTCAGCACGGGTTATTTCTGCCTTGGGGCGAAACGTTCCGTCGTTATAACCGCCCACCCAGCCGTAAGCACAGGCCGAGATGATATACTTCGCGCTCCATGAGGCTATGTTCACGTCGGAGAACTCGTTAGAGCCGTCGCGCATAAGCGCGAATCTCGACGCAATCGTCACGAACTCCTCACGGGTGATCCTCTTATACGGATTAAACGTGCCGTCGCCGAAGCCCCTGATTGCCCCGAGATATGCCAGCGCCTCTACGGCCTCTGCCATCCACGAGCTCTCCGGCACGTCGGGGAAGGATGCTTTGCCCTCCGGCGCCTCTCGCAGAAGGTTAAAAAACATCTGCGCCGCCTCGGCTCTCGTGATGCCCCGGTTCGGCTCGAAGATATCGGGCTTTGTACCCTTGACATACGGGATATGCACATCTGTTTGCAGGAACTCGCCTACTTCGTCACTGATATTCTCCGGCTCCGGGGTTTTATCGTCCCGCGGCTCTTCGGTTAAGCTCCGCGCATCGTCTTCTTCTGAGGATACATCAAGCTCTTTATCCGGGCGGCTGGCGTCTCCTGCCACGCTCGTCATTTCTAGCGGCGCAGGTTCGCCTTCATTATCTCCTGCCGCTGCAGGCAAAACAGCAGTGCCCATCACCGAAATGACAAGCAGCAGCGTAAGTATTCTCTTCAAAGCTTTTCTTTTCATTTTGCTCTCCCAATAAAGAATCGCGTATGTATATACTATATATTAGGTATACATAATAGCAGAAAACCGCACTTTTCGCAACAATCTTCACAGAAGATTCACTTTGCGATCTGGTTTTCTCCCTTCAAAAACTTGCAATCAGAACGCTTTTTGTGTATTATATTTCATATCAAAAGTCATTATTTCAATAATATCGGAGACAGAATTATGGTTAGAATTATCACAGACAGTTCGAGCGATATATCCCTGGCGCGCGCCGAGGAGCTGGGGATAGATATGATACCGCTGACGGTGATATTCGGCGAAGAGCATTTTAAGTCGAATATCGAAATAACGAACAGCGAGTTTTACGCGCGCCTGCGCGTGGCCGAAAAGCTGCCGACGACGGCCCAGATTACGCCAAGCGAATTTGAGGAAATCTTCAGGAAATATACAGACGCCGGAGATGACATCATCGGGCTTTTTATCTCCGCTGAGATGAGCGGCACATATCAGAACGCCTTGCTTGCGAAAGAGCTCGTCGGTGCCCCGAATATTCACCTCATTGAGACAGCCACCGTGACGTTTGCGCTCGGGCTTATCGTCGAAGAGGCCGTGAAAATGCGCGATAAAGGACAAACGGCCGAAGAAATGGCCGCAAACCTTAAGGCTATGATTCCGCGTGTAACGCTTTATGCAGTTATTGAAGACCTCAAGTATCTTCGCATGGGCGGACGGCTTTCAGCCACGAGCGCCATCTTCGCCAGCATTCTCGGCATTTGCCCGTGCATCACGATTAAGGACGGGCTTGTGGAGGTCGTCGGCAAAGCCAGAGGGCGCAAAGCGGCTTTGAAGCTGGTTGAAAACCTCTTAGAGAAAGCGCCGCCCTCGCTTGATTATGACGTCACCACCGCGCACACAGATTCTCCGGAGCACATGAAGGCCTTTGACGAGTATTTTGCCAAGGAGCTGAAAAAGCATACCCATCACAAGATGGAAATTGGCTCAATTGTGGGTACGCATGTAGGGCCCGGCGCATGCGGAATCGGATATGTGCGCAAATAAAGCTTGACTTAAAGTGTGCTTCACCCCTTATACTTAATCTAACATTTATCTGGAGGTAAATAACTATGTCTGAAAAGTATCTTGGCGAAAACATTATGAAGCTTGGTTTCGGCCTCATGCGCCTGCCCATGATCGGCGAAGAGATTGACATTGAGCAGACGAAGAAAATGGTGGACGAATTCATCGCAAAAGGCGGCACATATTTTGACACAGCCTATGTTTACATCGGCGGCAAGTCTGAGGTTGCCCTGAAGGAAGCCGTTGTTGACCGTTACCCGCGTGACAAATTCCAGGCGGCCACGAAGCTGCCCGTATGGGAATGCAAAGACAGAGCCGAAATGGAAGAGAAGTTTGCAACCTCGCTTTCCAGAGCCGGCCTTGATTATTATGATTTCTACCTGCTTCATGCGCTTTCCGAAGACAGAGTGGGACATCTCGATAAAATCGGCGCGTGGGAATTCATGCGCGAGATTAAGGAGCAGGGCAAAATCAAGCACCTCGGCTTCTCTTTCCATGACAAGGCCTCTGTGCTCGATGATATTCTGACAAAACACCCTGAGGTTGAGTTCGTTCAGCTTCAGCTCAACTATGCCGACTGGAACGACGACAATGTGCAGTCAAAGCTTTGCTATGAGGTCGCGAGAAAGCACAATGTGCCCGTCATAGTCATGGAGCCTGTAAAGGGCGGCTCACTCGCCGGAATGCTCCCCGAGATTCAGGAGCTTTTCAAGGCTGCCAATCCGAACGCCTCCGTCGCCTCATGGGCGATGAGATATTCGGCCTCACTGGACGGTATAATCACATCACTTTCGGGCATGTCTAACGAAGCGCAAATGCACGATAACATTGAGACGATGAAGAATTTCAAGCCTCTCACAGACGATGAAAGAGCCGTGATTGACAAGGCCGTGGCGATTCTCGACAGCAAGCCGACAATCCCCTGCACGTCATGCAAATACTGCGTTGACGACTGCCCGCAGAAGATTAACATCCCCGAGGTTTTCTCCTCCGTCAACATGTATACGCTCTACGGCGATATTAACCCCGCAAAGAGGCATTACGGCTTTGCGACAAAAGATAAGGGCAAGGCGGCGGACTGCATCTCTTGCGGCACATGCGAGGGTCTCTGCCCGCAGCACATCGGTATCATCGAAGAGCTTAGCAAGGCTTCTGCGCTTCTGGACTGATTCAATTTAGAAATCTGTACGCCCCGGTGATAAACCGGGGCATACTTTTTCCCATTTTCAGTTGACACCGTAAGGTTATGTTGATATAATGTTTTAGCTGTCCGCTTGCGGGCGGATACCACATGACTTGGTAGCTCAGGTGGTAGAGCACCTGACTTTTAATCAGGTTGTCCGGGGTTCGAATCCCCGCCAGGTCACCAAGAAATCGATTTTGCCTTTAGGTAAATCGATTTTTTATTTGAGGGGATGAGAACCCCTGGGCAGAGCTTTCGCACTGTGAAAGCGCAGGGTTGAACGAAGCGAAACCTAAGAATCCCGCCAGGTCACCAAATGACCACCCGTCAAACGAGTGGTATGAACAAGGGCTATAAGCCCACGATACCGGCCAGCGTCTCAAGGCGCTGGCTTTCATTTATGTTCAAGCCTATTGCCATTGCCTCTTTGACTTACCCCTTAAAGGGGTCTTCGTATTCTTTCACACTCAGCTTATCCAAGGCTATACTGTGCTTTTCTATTGGAATACGATTCAGAATACACACAGTAGCTGCATCTTAAATTACACCTTTGCGTAACTTGAAGCAAAAGATGATTTACCTCAAAATTGAGGTAATAATCTAAATTCTTTGAAGCTGGATGCCGGATTATAAAGTTATCTGGTCTACTTATAATTCCCGATTTTGAAAATTTCTGAAATGTTTCAGAAGGATTTTTGAGATTATCAATTTGATTTAGCTCATCATATTCTCTTTTGGAGAGGTGCATTAATTTATTGGTAGCCCCACTGTATATATAGTGATTATCAAGTGTTTTAAATAAGACGAATTGCATTTCTACTCCTTAATATATATCTCAGCCCGGTTCTGCATTTCCTCTGCACATTGCTCTGCCGACATAATTCCGTTGCGGTATTGCAGAAGAATTTCATCCAGTGCGATATACAATTCCATATTTCCGACCTCATAGCCGAGAACATTGGCACTATTATTCATGGCCTCTATTCTATCAATTATCTCCTGATTATCGGTGCCGAGGGCGGCCTCAAGAGATTTGCGGGTTTGATTTCTGCTTATCGAATAATAGCTGTCATAAATGCCTATTTTGCGACTTGCGTCCTTTTCAAGAAAGGTCAAAAACTCATATGCGAGGTCCTTGTTCTCCGATTCCTGAGTTATGGCGGCGGAGAGCTGTGTGATAGGATATTTCCCGTCAGATGTAGCGGCAATTATCGGAAGCGAGTATGTGTTA
>DBCZ01000019.1:0-5752 GCA_002293315.1 Ruminococcaceae bacterium UBA945 | reverse complement strand
CTGGGTTTCGTCTAATTTGGGATTTGCCGAATCAAGCATCAGAGGATACCCCCAGTAGTCTGAGAATTCCTCTTGAGGAAAATCAAGATTTGCAATAGTTTCTAAATACTCGATGAAAGCCGGAGAATCAAAATCTGCCGTTCGATTCTGCTCATCGAGATATGCACTGAATTCAAGTGAATCAAACATATTTACCCCGTGGCTGTTTGAAATGAAGTACCCGTCGCCCCGTTCTCTTCTCACATCATCATATAGCTTTGCAATATCCTTATAACTTAATTCTTCAAATTTATCTGGCGAGCTTACTCCCGAAAGAAGCTCCTCGTTTAACCTGAAACAGGTATATGAAAACTGCCTTGGAAACGCATACAGCTTGCCGTCACATTCATTTGCCGCGAAAACATTTGAATAGAAATCATCGAGGTTAAAGGCTTCGTCTTTTTCAAAATACGGGTATAAATCGACGAAAAGACCGCTCTGCGCATACTTAAAAAAGGGCATGTTCATTAGATCGACAATATCGCCTGCCTCGCCGCTCATGATGGCTACGCTCATGCTCTCAAACTCATCTCCCACATCATTGAACACCACTGACACATCGGGATACAATTTATTAAACTCGTCTATACGTGAGCCCCATGACAGCTCACCCATGCGTTCGTCTGCCATTATCACCAGCTCCCCGGTGAAGCTGTCTTCAGCGCTCTCGGGCTCTTCCTGACTGCTTACCTCTGCGAGGGCGTTACCATAAATCGCGTCTTGTTCATTTTGGCAGGAGCAAAAAATGAACAGAAGCGAAAGGCAAATTATCGCTGCAAAGAATTTTCGGTAAACATTCTTCATGATTTTTCTCCTATTTTAATTTTAGAGGAAATGAGGTGCTACAAAGAGCACCTCATAGCACTTAGGTTCCGTAAGTCTGCGAATACCCGGCAGCAATTTGTTGGAAGAAAGCGATGTCCGAGACCCGAGAGGCAGAATTGAGTAGATAGGCAACACAAAAGGTATAGAATTATTTTATACTGGTAATAGGTGTTTCAAATACCCATTAGTCCAATCAGAAATTTGTCACTAACTGTGAAAACATATTAACCATTATGAGAAACTTCACCTATATGGTCATAATAGTATCTTTACTAAGAACTAAAAGCGATAATGTAATCTTATATACCATTATTGTAATTGATTATAGTGAAAATGTCAAATCAGTATTTGTAATATAAATCAATCGAATGAGTTCAATATTTTACACAAAAGAAATCATTGACTTTTGCTGTTTCCTTGCTATATTATTAGGTAATAGTGAGATTATCAAACAGAAGTGAATTTTGTTTTTACAAAGACTGCATTCCTATGAATAGGAAAAGTCCAATCAATTGCTGAAAAGAGTATTTGAGAAAATCATGAATAAGCGTAAGCGATAGAATAAATTGAGAATTGCTTTTCGCAACTGAACTGTCACAGCATGATGTGAATAAGTTTGTTATTCATAAGACAAGTGCGCAGCTTTGTGAAGGTTTGGTATCGGTAATAGATGCGCACGGAAAGTACCGGAGAGTACATACATTTGAATGAGATATCACTTTTCTCACTTAATTACTCTTATTACTAGATGAAGGTACTGAGTCAATATCAAAAGGCAGACGGTGATACAATGTTTAAAGTCGCAATAATTGATGAATATGATTAATCTGCAGCTTTATCGTGAACTATTCTCTAATCAAAAGATAACTGTGTATCAGGAGTAGGAGCCATATGAACAACAAGCAAACTAAAACATACTGGCTGTTCTTGCTGCCGAGCTTTGTGGGCGTGCTGCTGTTTTTCGTTATCCCGTTCGTGTTCTCGCTCTATTATGCGCTTATTGACAACATGGGCAGCCAAAGCTTTGTAGGGCTAAAGAATTTCACTGATACGCTGACGAATGATCTTTTTCAGTCAGCCTCTCTTAATACGGTAATTTTCATCGCACTCGCTGTGCCAATCGGCATGGCGATTGCTCTTTTTCTGGCGATTTGCCTGAGAAAGATGAAGGCCGGCAGAGGCGTGGCAACGCTGTTTTTGCTTCTGCCGCTTGTAGTGCCGAGCGGGACAATCGTCTATTTCTGGCAGGTCATCTTCGGGAATAACGGGCTTCTGACGGAAACGCTTCTGAAGCTGGGGTTTGAGCATGCCTCGGTCTCTCAGAATCAATGGACGATGGGCATTCTCGTCGTCGTGTTCCTGTGGAAAAACGTGAGCTACAACATCGTGCTGTTCTGGTCGGGGCTCAACTGGATTCCGAAAAGCTATTATGAAAACATGAGCATTGAGGGTGCGGGGGCGTGGCGGCAGTTTGCAAGCGTCACATGGGTGTATTTGAGCCCCACGACGTTCGTCGTGCTGCTGATGAGTATCGTCAATTCCTTCAAGGTGTTCAAAGAAATCTACATGCTTTACGGCACATATCCATCGCAGGATATATACATGCTCCAGCACTATATGAACAACCAGTTCATGTCACTGAATATGCAGAAGCTCTCAAGCGCCGCATATATTATGTTCCTCGTGCTGGCGGTGGTTCTCCTCATAATCTTCCGTGTGCAGAAAAAGCTCACGGAGCAGTTCTATTGAGGAGGGAAGCATGAAAAGACGAATTGTAAGCATTGTCACGCTGCTGATAATCATAGTAGCCGTAATCATCGCGGTTTTCCCGATTCTCTTCACGTTCTCAAACTCCTTCATGCCCGCTGAGGAAATCAATTCACGCTATTCGGCGAGCATTGACGAAACGAACTCAGACGATTTCATCTCGCATAACATACACTTCGTGCGTTTCGGGATTATCCCGGAACAGCCGACAGTGAGCCAATATGAGAACCTCATCTTCCGCAGTCCGCAGTATCTGCGCATGTTCTGGAACTCTGTGCTGCTGGTTGTGCCTGTTCTCATCGGGCAGCTGATTCTTGCGCCGATGGCGGCCTATGGAATAGAGAACATCAAGTGGAAAGGCAAGGAAGCCATCTATTTCACGTACATTATCGTAATGCTGATGCCGACGCAGATACTCCTCGTGCCTAACTTCATCGTTGCGGGCTGGCTCGGCATACGGGAGAGCTATCTCGCAATCATTCTGCCGGCGTTGTTTCATCCGTTGGGGGTTTTTCTCACGCGCCAGCAACTCAAGAATTTCCCTAAAGAGGTGATGGAGGCCGCTGCGCTTGACGGCGCAAATTCATGGACGACCTACCATAAAATCGTGCGCCCGAACCTCAGCTCGGTAGTGGCGGCACTTGTGGTGCTTCTGTTCGCCGACAATTGGAACATCGTTGACCAGGCGGTTGTGTTCATCAAGGATTTCTACAGCCAGCCGCTGTCGGTTTATCTCGGCACTGCGGTGACGGACGCCCCGGGCATGTTCTTCGCAGTGAGCGTTTTCTTCATGTTGCCCGCAATCTTAGTGTTCCTCATGGGAGAGGAGCATCTCACCGAGGGCATAAGCCTGTCAAGCGTGAAGGCGTAGGGAGGGTAAAATGAAAAAGCTGATTGCAACTATTCTGACCGTCACATTACTGCTCTGTGCTGTCTCCTGCGCAGAGAGTCAAAGCGCGGAGGCGGAAATTCTGGCGCCGGATGAACCCCGTGCCGGCACGCTGCGAATCTCGACGATGGCAGTGGATGACTATGACGCGATGTACAAGCTCATACAGGCATTTGAAGAGGCTAATTCCGATGTGACAGTAGAGATAGATTATTGCTTTGATGAGTTTAACCGGCCGCAGATAAGCATGTCAGATTTAGATGCCGGGAGCACCATTGATTGGCAAAATGAAATTAAAACGATGCAAGACAATTTTCTTATGAGGACGATTGCGAAAATCTCAAGCGATGAGCCGCCTGATGTTATCATCTCACTGAACGGCATGAACTTCGTCAAGCAAACGGAGAGCGGAATGCTTGTGGATTTCAATGAATACATAAAGGCCGACCCCGCCTTTGCAAAGGAAGAATACTTTGAGAATATTCTCAAGGCTTCAGAGATAAACGGTAAACTGACATACTTTCCGGTAGGGTATTCCTTCAAAATGATGACGCTTAACAGCGCCGTCACAAGCCGGCTGGACAGCTTCATAGACAAGGACGAATACAGTTACGCCGAGCTGATGGATTATTACGATGAAGCGGTGGCGCAGGGGATAATTTCTCCGGAAGACGCGGATTTAATCTATGGAGACAAGGGCAAAGCAAGGTTTTTCGATATTGAAGAGCCGGATTACATTAATTTTGAAGCCCAAAATGCGAATTTCAAATCACAGGAATTTATAGATTTTCTTGAAAAGACGGATGAGATTCCAACGGCGAGAAAAGATATTGGTGAGGGTTCACCTATGGCTGAAGGCAGGAGATTTTATGACGCTGTCATAGATTATCAGATGTTCGGCGGCTCGGCGGAGTTCGTGGAGTTTAATCAAATTGAGGATATGAGAAACGCGTTTTTGTCACTGACGGAATCTTATCCGGGTTTGGCCTATGAAGATTTGGTTATGGAATTCCCGAATGTCTCCCCGCAAAAGTTCCTTGTTTCAAGCATGGGCAAAAGGCAGATGGAGGTTTGGGATAATCTCGTGATACCGCAGACGGCGCAAAACAAGGCTCTTGCCTGGGAGTTTGTGAAGTTCTGCGTGGCCGAACAAAGTGAGGTAGAAGATGACGCAGGAAATATTTACCTTAACGCAGTGGCTTGGCCCATCAATAAGGCAAATGCAAGAAAAGTACTGGAGAAAACAATCAATGATTCAGATGACAGAGGCATTGAAATCCCGAGGCCTCCGCTGACGGAGGAAGACATGGCAAAGGCGGAAGAGACATGGAACGCGGCGATGGAGCTTTTCTTTACAGAAGATGCCGAATACGTGAACAGTGCGTTATACGGTTTTGCAGACGTCAGCGATGAGCTGAATAATTTCTACTACAAAAAGCTGATTACNNGAGGAGCATCTCACCGAGGGCATAAGCCTGTCAAGCGTGAAGGCGTAAGGAGGAAGCATGAAAACAAAAAAGATAAACCCCAAAAGATTTGCCATCATAATAGCCGGGATACTGTATCTCCTCCTCACCGCATATATGACGTTCAACTCGGTGCTGCTCTATCAGGGCACCTTGCCGAAGGTGGAGCTCACAACGCCCGAAAAACGAAGCTTTCTCTATACATTCAAAAAAGAAGCCAGAGTCGAAGACGGCATGGTCATCGCCGAGGTGGATTCACGTGAAGAGCTTTTCATCGCAGATGTCTTCATAAAAGGCCTGCCGGCAAAAATCACGACTCCGGCAGGAGAAATTAAAGGCGAGCTATCTTCTGTCGAAGTGATTGACAATTATCTTGGCGTGCTGACGGTTAAGCCCGCTGAGGAAATCCCGGCTGATGCAGAAGAAATCACACTTGAAATCACTTGCGATAACACGCGTGAATTCAGCAACGTGCTGCCCCGTGAAGCTGTGGCGAACATTGGGGTTTACAATGAAGCGTATATCTATGACGTGGTAAAGGAAACCGGTCCGTGGGGCGACAGATACATCATCATGGAGAAGGCTGTCATCGCATGGCCTGCTGAAGGCAGCGATTATCTTATGCTCGTCGGCAATATCGAGTATAACTTCCCGATAGCGAAAAAGGTATCGCCCGACTTTTATTCCGGCATGGAGGTGCAGATTGCGGGGTAAATGTGAAGCAGAAGGAAAAGACCCTCCCCCTCCTCCTGCGCATTCTAAAATA
>DBCZ01000030.1 GCA_002293315.1 Ruminococcaceae bacterium UBA945 | reverse complement strand
CTTGCCTCAAAGGATAAATCGTCAAGAAAGCTTCTCGACGCAATGTTTCTGTCTAAATCGCGCCGGGCCGCTTCAATCTCCTGTATGCTGTTGTTGTGGAGAAGGGTTTCAACGAGAAAATAATTCATGCGCAGCAATGAGTCTTCTGCTCTCTCTACCAGAACATCTATCGAAGACAGCATGTTTTCCTTTACCGAGCGCTGGTCTCCCATAAGCGAATAAATGCTTGTNNAAAACGGGTGAGAAATTTTTCCCACCCGTCGATTTTCGGCTAAAATGACCGCGTCATTTCAGAAAATCCTCGCGGATGGGCGAAAACGTGTCCATGATCACGCCGGCCTCGATGCACGCGACACCGTGCATTCGATCGGGAGCGGCGTAAAAACCGTCCCCGGCGCAGAGCGTTCGTTTCTCTCCGTCGACCGTCGCCTCGAACCGGCCGCTGACCACCACACTCGCCTGCGAATGGGGATGTGCGTGCAGGGCACCCTGCACACCGGCCTCGAAGGCCACCTTGACGAGCATCACCCGGTCATCGTATGCCATCACCTGGCGGCGCACACCCGGCTCGGGGGAGAACCACTGCGTGGCGCACTCTTCCTGAAAGGTATTCGATTGATATTTCATGTTCTGTTTTTTTATATGAATTTTTTGTGAAGTCGATTATGATGTAAATGTAATTTATCACTGCCGCGTAAATAGAGGCGGCGTGAAATTAAAGGGAGGTCATATATATGACAAAGAAGGTTATAAGCTTGCTGCTGGCCATGGTGATGGTATTCACTCTTCTCGCCGGCTGTGCAAGCGATTCCAACACATCGTCAAAAGCGCCGGAAAGCAAGGCGGAAAGCAAGGCAGAGAGTGTGGCTGAGAGCAGTGCGGAAAGTACCCCTGCCGAAGGAGAAATCAATTTCGACGAAGAGCCATATGAAATCAACTACCAATACATGGTAGCACAGGAAGGCTCGAACTTCGAAGCGGTTGAGAAGGCCATCAGCGATTTGGCTCTCAAAGAGCTCAACATGACGGTCAACCTCATTCCGATGACATTCGGCACATACAACACGCAGATGCCGATGATGCTTGCGGCAAATGAGCCCCTTGATATCTTCTTCACATTTGCCAACAATTTCTCGACATACATCGAATCAGGCTATCTTGTAAACATGGCAGAGTACATTGATTACGCGCCGGATGCAATTGAAGTGCTGGGCGTTGACGCACTGTCAGGTTATATCGGAGATTTCCTCGTCGGCTTCAGCGAGATGAAAGAGCGCGGCTATCCCGCAGGCTTGGTCGTACGCAAAGACATCTTTGATGAACTTGGCTTGAAAGTTGAAGATTTCAACGTAACAGGCGATGATTACGCCTCATGGAACCAGATTACAGAATTGTTTGCTAAGGTAAAGGCTGCATATCCCGATATGGTTCCGTTTGACGGTACCTCGGCGCCGGCATATCAGACGCTTTCATACATGGATAACCTTGGAAGCAACTTCGGCGTTCTTGAAAACTATGGTCAGACAACCACGATAACCAACTGGTTTGAGAGCGAGCAGTATCTTGAGTTCTGCAAAATCGCGAGAGAATGGTTTACAGCCGGTTATTCCTCACAGGATATAGCTGTTAACCAGGATAACGGCGAGACCAAGATGAAGGCAGGCAACTGCTTCTCATACATGACGAATGTTAAGCCGAACACAAACATTGAGAAGCTCTCACAGACAGGCTATGAAGTTGAGGTTATTCAGCTCGGCGAGGCAATGAAGAACACAAACGCAGTTACAAGCGGAATGATTTCAATCGCCAATGCGTCGAAAGACCCGAAGAAGGCAATGCAGTTCATGAACTGGACATACAAGAGCCAGGAATTCAATGACCTCATCAACTGGGGCATTGAAGGCGAAGACTGGGTTCTCACAGACGAAGGCATGGCAGCTTATCCCGAGGGAGTAGACGCCACTACAGTCGGATATCACAACGACTACGGCTTTGTTTATCCGAACCAGTTCGCAGGTCATCCGTGGGAAGGCAACCCTGTTGACATTTGGGAGCAGTATGAAGTGTATAATGCAGGTCTGAACGTATCGAAGGCCTATGGCTTCACATTTGACTCACGCCCGGTTGCCACAGAAGAGGCACAGTTGAATGCCGTGTACGAGCAATATTCAAGAGATGTTGCGTTCGGTGCGGTGGAGATTGAGCCCGCATTGAAGGAATTCAATGACGCACTCTACGCTGCCGGTCTCCAGACGGTTATGGATGAAAAACAGCGTCAGCTCGATGAGTGGCTTGCCGCTCAGTGATATTATAAAGGTAATCTCTTTGCAAGGGGCAGAATTTCTGCCCCTTGCGGAGATTAGCATACGAAATTCCATCTAAAATCCGATATAATTGGAGGAGAGCCGTGAAAAGAATGAGTTTTGCTCGGTTTCGGCAGTTTATCCCGCTCTACATAATGATGCTGCCGGGGCTTGCGTATCTGTTTATCAACAACTATATCCCGATGGCCGGAATCGTTGTGGCGTTTAAGAAATATAACGTAAATGACGGCATTTTCGGCAGCGAATGGTCGGGAATGGCAAACTTTGATTATCTCTTCAGTTCAAATGACGCGGGAGTTATCATTCGCAACACCTTGCTTTACAGTATAGCCTTCATCATAGTGAACAATATTGTTGGCATCGCGCTGGCAATCATCATTTCAGACGTACTCAGCAAGAGAATGAAAAGGCTCTATCAGAGCTCTGTTCTCCTGCCGTTCCTGATTTCAATCGTGGTTGTGAGCTATATCGTCTTTGCGATGCTCAGTCACGAGAACGGTATGATGAACAACAGCGTTTTGCCGTTTTTCGGCATGGATTCGGTGCAGTGGTATAACGATACCACATGGTGGCCGTTGATTTTAATTCTCGTTAACTGTTGGAAGGGCGTGGGGTACGGTACGCTCATCTACATGGCGGGCATCGCCGGCATTGATAAAAGCTTCTATGAAGCTGCCGAGCTCGACGGTGCGAGCAAGTGGAGGCAGATTTGGAGCATAACGCTTCCTTGCCTTATCCCGTCAATCGTCACGCTGCTTCTGATGAGCATAGGCAGAATTTTCTATTCCGACTTCGGCCTGTTCTATCAGGTGCCGCAAAACTCCGGCTCACTTTTCCCTGTAACAAACACGATAGACACATATGTGTACAGGGCTCTTATCTCCGCAGGCGGCATAGGCCGTTCCGCGGCGGCGGGCGTCTTCCAGTCAGTAGTCGGGTTTGTACTCGTCATGCTGTCTAACTGGGTCGTGAGAAAAATCAGCAGCGATAACGCCATATTCTAAGGGGGGAGAGAGAATGATTTTAACAAGAGGCCGCAAGGCTTATCAAATCTGCATAAACATCGTACTTATTCTAGTCGCGTTAGTCATGATTCTGCCCCTTATACTTCTGCTGATGTCATCTATTACGGACGAGAACACACTTGTTGCGAACGGTTATTCGTTCTTTCCGGCGAAGTTCAGCCTTTCGGCGTATGAGTATATCCTCACAAACGCCTCGTCTGTTTTCCAGGCTTACGGTATCACGGTTATTTCAACCGTGGTAGGCACATCAGTCAGCCTGATTCTGGCGTCGCTTGTGGCGTTTCCGCTGTCGCTCAAGGATTTGCCGGGCAGGAAGGTAATAAGCTTCTATGTTTTCTTTACGATGCTTTTTTCTGGCGGCTTGGTTCCGTCATATATCATGTGGACGACCACCTTCGGCATAAAGAATACCATCTGGGCATACATCGTCCCCAATTTCCTGCTCTCGGCGTTCAACATTATCCTTGTTCGCACATATTTCCAAACGAGCATACCGAATGATATTTATGAGGCGGCGAAAATCGACGGCGCGAGCTATCTCACAATCTACTGGCGCATAGTTTTACCTCTCGGCAAGCCCATTCTCGTCACAATCGGGCTTTTCACCGGTCTTGCTTACTGGAATGACTGGACAAACGGCCTTTACTACATCAGCAGTTCAAAAATGCTGAGTATTCAGGCGCTTCTGAACCGAATGATTCAAGATATTCAAGCCTTGCTGGCGCAGTCCACAGCCAGCTCCGGCGCACTGATGCAGGTACCGCAGGTATCCATAAGAATGGCCATCGCGTTTGTCGCGATTCTGCCGATACTCGTGGTTTATCCTTTCCTGCAAAGATACTTTGCAAGCGGTATAATGTTAGGGGCCGTTAAGGGTTAGTCATATTTTAGCTGTAACACCGGCGGGTGCTGTCAAGGGTTAGTCAGTTCTGACTGTAGCGCCAGCGGGAGCTGTCAAAGGTTAGTCAATCTAAAGCGTTATGAGGAGGTAATTATATGGCAAAATTCGCATGCAATTTTATCTCGTATACATTGAGGAGAACGGTTGACATCACAGTTGTGATTCCGAGCGTGACGATTCCCGAATCAATGGGGCTCGGCGCGCCGGAGGGGCAGAAACCAAGCCCGAAGCACACCAAGGACGGCAAATATCCCGTGCTCTATCTTCTCCATGGCTACGGCAATAACCATGCCACGTGGACGGGTTACACCAATGCCGAAATGTATGCCGAAGAGCGCAATATGGCTGTGGTGAACATTTCAGCTGAGAATAAATCATATATCAATCACGGCGGCGACGATGATTTCTTCGATTTCATCGAGAATGAGCTTCCTGATTTCCTCTGCGGCATGTTCCCGATTTCCAAAAAGCCGGAGGATACATATATAGCAGGGCTTTCTATGGGCGGCTTCGGCACATTGATTCACGCCCTCTCAAAGCCGGAAAAATATGCCGCGCTCGGTGCGTTTTCAGCGGCGGTAAGTGTGGTGGGCAGATTCCCGGACGCCGACACAGAGGAAAACGACCCGCTCACGGCGGCAAAGAAAAATGTCAAGGCAGGGAAAAAGCTTCCCAAGATGTACATCGCCTGCGGCAATAAGGATTTCCTGTATGACGCGAACGTCAAATTCCGTGATGAGATGAAGGCACTCGGCGCCGACGTCACGTGGATTGAGAACCCGGCTTACGGCCATGAGTGGCGCTTCTGGAATGAGCAGATTGAGGCCTATCTAGATTGGCTTGCCCCCGTGCGCACAGATACCTTCGCTGGGAATGGGAAAAGACAAATATAGTACAATTGATAATTGACAATGAATAATGGACAATTAAAAACGCAAAGCTTGACCGTGTCTTTGCCCTTAATTGTCCATTATGCGTTACACGCGGCGCTAAGCTTATTATACATTATCTATTGCCTTTTTGCGGTATTCATTCGGTGTGGCGCCTGTTTTGGTGCGGAACACATGTGAGAAATAAGAGAAATTGTCATATCCCACCATTTGCGCGATTTCATTCACCGGCGTGGTGGTGCGCAGCAGCAGCTTCTGTGCCTCGGCAATGCGCGTTTCCTGAAGGTATGCGCCGATAGACATTCCCGTTTCTTTCTTGAAGAGACGCGCGAGATAATCCGGGTTAAGGAAAACCTTTGAGGCAATCGTCGTTCGGTTTATCTCTTCGCTCAGGTTGAGGCGAATGAAGTCTTTCACCTGCCCGATAACAGACTGCGACGCGGCCGTGAACTCTATATAATCGAAGGCCGTGTCAAAGGCAAAGCGGATATACCGCTTGAATTTCTCCGCAGAGAGCAGGCTTTGCCCGATCAGCAAATCATAGGTTTGGCTCAGGAATAGCTTGTGTACGTTAATCTCTTTTTTATCCAGAAGGATATAGAGCATCTGAATCACGTCAAGCCTCATGGCGCGCAGGAAAAGATAATTGAGCTGCCCGCGTTCTGCTGCGGCATCAACGTATGCATCAATCTGGCTCAAAAGCTCGTCTTTCTTTCCGGCAGACAGCAGCATTTCCCATTTCGCGATATTCTCCGTGCTGTAAGAGGACGGAATGAATTCATACTTACCCGCGTCTATCAGCTTGTTTTTACTGGTCACGTCGTCACTGTAGACATCCTTAATCAACACCTGCTGTCTTCTGGTATCTGCAAGGAGGCTGTCGGTTATATAATAGCAATTGAGGCTTGATTCAAGATAGTCTTTCGTGCACTTTACAAGCCGCGCGAGCGTCTGCAAAAGCTTAGTATTATCATCATTTTCGACACGGAAGACGAGCATCCACCTGCCACTTGAGATGGGAATCATCGCTTCGGGCTCAATTCCGCTTTCATCAAGCAGCTCCTCGGCTATGTTCCGAAAGCCGTATATCTTCCACTGCGGGAGAATAAGCTCCTCATCATTGAGGAACACGGCGCAAAGTGTGAACTTGTCATCATCGCTGTATTCAATTCCGTTTTCCACGCCGGCTCTTTGTGTCTCGGCGAGCCCCTGCGCAGAAAACAGCATGCTCGTCCAGAAGTTTTGCTTATTATCCTTTTGCGAGCTCAGCCAGTAGCTGCTATACTGCTTATATTTCTCGATATTCTTATTCCTCTGCGATTCTTCCACCGCGGCGGCAAGGCGTGCCTGAAGTGCTGAGTAAGAGATGGGCTTGAGGAAATAATCAAAGCTGTGCATCTCAACTGCTTTTTTCGCGTAGTTGAAATCGGCGAAGCTGGTGCAGAACATGCTCACAATGTCATAGCCGCTGCCTCTCACCCACGAAAGCAAATCGAGCCCGCTTTCATTCGGCATTTCAATGTCCGTCAGCATGATATCAACCTGCTCGGTCAAGAGAATATCCTTTGCCTGGGCGGCGCTGTAAGCACACAGGACCGTATCGATATTTATCGCGGCGAAATCCACGCCGGACATTATGCCTTCAACGATATCAATGTCATCGTCAACAATTAAGATAGTCATATGCGCACCCCCTTAAAGACAGTTGATAGTAAGCGCAGCGACGCGGCGCTCCGATAATGGCAAAAGGCAATCCCAATAAAACATATTATACCACATGCGTCAAGCTTTAGCATAATAAATCGCTCAATGTGAAAAACAAAAGCGTTTTTCATTTATAAAAGAAACGGAGGAGTTAAAAATGAAGTACAGAAACGCAAATATTGGTGAAAGAGGCTATATCTACGGCAAGTGGAGAACGGCCCCGGGGACATACACCATCTCGTTCGGCAATGTCTATTGCTATCTGATGATTGGCGAGCATCACGCCCTTTTGTTTGACACCGCGTACGGCGAGGGCAACCTGCGCGAGTTCGTGGAGGAAATCACGGATAAGCCGCTGTACGTTGTGAACTCGCACGGCCACTTTGACCACACCGGCGGCAATGCGTGGTGGGACGAGGTCTATGCCGGCCCTACAGCAGAGACGATTGCGAAAAAGGCCTTCTCGCCTGAAATGCAGGAGAAGATGAACCAAATGCCCTATCCCGATTACAAAATCAACACCGTCAGAACAGGGTATGTTTTCGACCTCGGCGGACGAGAGATTGAAGTGCTTGAAATCCCCGCGCATAACGAGAGCAGCATAGCGCTCATCGACAAGACGAACCGCGCGCTCTATACAGGCGACGAGATGGAGGCGGGGCAGGTTATTCTGTTTGTCAGGAATCAGCAGATTCCCAACGCCGAAATCTTCACGGCACACATGGAGAATATGAAGAAGCTGAAGTTGAGAAGCGGTGAATTCGACGTAATTTACCCCGCGCACAACGGCCCGCAGCTTGATTTGGAGTATATCGACGACTACATCGCCCTCTCTGAAAGCCTCCTCTCCGGCACAGCGAAGATAATGCCGGACATCGCGGGCTTCGGTATGGCGCCGGGCGGCTTCGCGGGAAGCGCTTTCCTCAAAGAGGGGCAGACGCTTGAGCGCGCGCAGTACGGCGGTGCATCGTTTGTTTATATCAAGGGAGAATAATCTCAGCACGAAATTTATGCCGCGGGTGAAATCCGCGGCATTTTCTGCTATAATATTGCTAATATTTGCGGATAGGAGCAATAGGAGTGAAACATGAAAAAGCTGAAGCTCGTTGTTTTCAAAACAATTTCCATGCCTGCGAACGGTTTTCTGCCGGCAAAAATCTTCGGGGCCTTCATCATTGCGCTGATTATGCTCAATGTGGTAATCGTCACCGCGGATACGTTTTCCGATTTATCGGCACGGTACGGCGATTTATTCATTATCATAGACTATTTCACAGCTGTGATTTTTACCGTAGAATATCTTTTGCGTATCTGGACGGCTGATTTGCTCTATCCCGAAGCACGCCGCCCGAGGCTTAAATATCTTCTTTCGCCGTCGGCTATCGTAGATTTAATCGCCATTTTGCCGCTGTTCATACCCGTGGTGGCGCATGTGAATCTGCGAGTTCTCAGAACCGTCCGCCTTGTCAGAATCTTCAAGCTCAACCGATATTCCTACGCGTTTGCCACGATAGTCAAGGTGCTGAAGCTGAAATCACGCCAGCTGATTTCTTCACTTATTTCAATTTTGATTCTTCTCTTCATCTCGTCTGTCCTCATGTACGGCTTTGAACACACCGCTCAGCCGGAGGTCTTCTCAAATGCCTTTTCGGGCATATGGTGGTCTGTTGTGACCATCACTACCGTCGGTTACGGGGATATTTACCCCGTTACCATTGCGGGCAAGGTCTGCGGCGCGGTTATCGCCTTGCTTGACGTGGGCTTCATCGCTGTTCCTGCCGGAATCCTCAGCGCGGGCTTCGTTGAGCAGACGGAGAGAGACGAGGGCGTTTTCAGCAAAACGAAGGAATCTGTGCCGGAGCAGCTCAGAATCCTATTTGAACTGAAAAAGGAAAATGCCCTCACAGATGAAGAATTTGAGAGCGTAAAGGCTGATTTGCTGAATAAGCTGAAGTAGATTGCGCCTTGAAAATGTTCGGGAAATCCTGTAAAATAGCTGTAAATTAAGCCTGTTGGCAAAGAAGGAGTATTGTTTATGATCGATTTGAAGGCAAACCCGTTCTTTTTGAACGACGAAGGCATCGCGTGGGTAAATTCCACCATCGCGGACATGACGCCCGAAGAGAAGGTAGGGCAGCTTTTCTGCCCGCACGGCGACCTCAACAAAGACGTCGTGAAGCGCGAAATGCTTGACAAAAAGGTGGCGGGCATCATGTTCAGGCCGTCTCCGGGCGCGGAGCTGCTGGAGATGAACCGCTATGTTCAGAGCGAATCAAAAATCCCAATGCTTATCGCGGCGAATCTAGAGGCCGGCGGAAACGGGACGACCACTGACGGCACATTTTTCGGCAAGCAAATGCAGGTGGCTGCCGCCAATGACTTCGAGCAGGCTTATCGTCTCGGCGTAATCTGCGGAAGAGAGGCCAAATCTGTGGGCTGCAACTGGGCTTTCGCGCCGATAATAGACATTGACTACAACTACCGCAACCCCATCACGAATGTCCGCACATTCGGCAGCGACCCGGATAAGGTTCTCGGCTGCGGCAAGGGCTATCTCAAGGGCGCACATGAAGAGGGAATAGCCGTTTCAATCAAGCATTTCCCGGGCGACGGCAGAGACGAGCGCGACCAGCACCTTGTCACCAGCATCAACGATTTTTCCTGCGAAGAGTGGGATTCCACATACGGAAGAATCTATAAAGAGCTGATTGACGACGGTGCGCTGACCGTAATGGTCGGGCACATTGCCCAGCCCGCGTATCAGAAGAAGCTGAACCCCGGCTTCAATGACGAGGAGGTTATCCCCGCCACGCTTTCGCCGGAGCTTCTGGGCGGTCTGCTGCGCGAAAGGCTCGGCTTCAACGGCATGATAGTCACAGACGCCAGCGAGATGATGGGCTTCACGACGGCCATGGTAAGGAAAGACGCTGTGCCGTATTCAATCGCCGCGGGCTGTGATATGTTCCTGTTCAATAAAGACATAGACGAAGATTATGCGTATATGATGGAAGGGTATAAAAACGGCGTCATCACCGAGGAGAGAATGACAGAAGCGCTCACGAGAATCCTTGCAGCCAAGGCGGCTTTAGGGCTTCATACTGCTCAGAAGGACGGCACGCTTGTGCCTCAGCCGGACGCGCTCAAAGAGCTCAACAACGCACAGTTCGACGCATGGGCAAAGGAGTGCGCAGACAAGGCCGTCACGCTTGTTAAAGACACACAGAACCTGCTCCCGCTTTCACCCGAAAAGCATAAGAATGTGTTCATGTCCGTTTTCGGCGCGGGCGCTGATTTGGAGAAAATCAAGGTGAGAATGCCGGAGCTTTTCAGAAAAGAGGGCTTCAACGTCACAGTCTTTGATCCCGAGGAGGAGAAAAAGATGGTGAAGGACGGCGTAGAGGTCTTCAAAAAGAAGTATGATTTGGCCGTCGTCGTTGCGGATGTTGAAACCTACAGCAACCAAACCACCGCGCGCATTTCATGGACGCCGATGCACGGCTCAAACGGCAGGCCGTGGTATACGCGAGAGGTGCCGACGATGATGATAAGCGTCGCGAACCCGTATGTCCTCATTGACGCGCCGATGATAAAGACCTTCGTCAACGCGTATTCCACGAGCGATTACGCCACAGACGCGATCATGGAGAAAATAATGGGCAGAAGCGAGTTCAAGGGTGTGAACCCTGTAGACCCGTTCTGCGGCGACAGATACGATTTGAAGCTCTGATTATCAGCATAATAAGTTACAAGCAGGTGGGGGCGCAAATCCCCACCTGTATGATTTTATTTCATCAAGGCCGCACAGGTCTTGAAACGGGGGAGGAACATGGCAAATATCAAGGAATACATAGGAGACAAGGCTTTTTACAAGCGCGTGGCGCTCATCACGATACCCATTGCGCTGCAAAGCATGATAAATATAGGCGTGAACATGATGGACACCATTATGCTCGGCTCAATGGGTGAGATTCAGCTTTCGGCGTCGTCGCTCGCGAACCAGTTCATCATGATTTACCACATCTGCTGCATGGGCATAGGCATGGGTGCTAACGTCCTCACGGCGCGCTACTACGGCATGGGGGATATGGCATCGCTTAAGAAAACAGTGAGTCTTATGCTCAAAATCACGGCTGTGATAGGACTTGCATTCATGCTCTTAACGATTTTCATGCCGGATACACTGATGCGGATATACACCGATGATGCCGCCGTAATTGAGGCGGGCGTGCGGTATTTCCAATTCATGGGCTATGCCTATCTGCCGCTGGGGCTTTCGCTCACCTGCACGATTATTCTGCGCAGCGTCAGCAATGTGCGCCTGCCGCTTGTATGCTCGATTTTTTCATTCTTTGTCAACGTGTTTTTCAATTGGGTTTTCATCTTCGGAAACCTCGGCGCGCCCAGAATGGAAATCGGCGGCGCTGCGCTTGGCACGCTGATTTCGCGCGTTTTCGACCTATGCTTTATCTGCGGATATTTCTTCTTCGTTGAGAAGAAAATCGCGTTCAAGATAAAGGATATTTTCCTCGGCAGCAAGGAAATACGCGCATTTTATTTCAAAATTGGAATCCCAGTGTTCATAAGTGATTTGCTGCTGGCGCTGGGCAACAATTTCGTGGGTATGATAAATGGCAGAATGGGTGCTCTCTTCACGTCAGCGTTTGCGATTACCGCCGTCGTCATGCAGCTCAGCACGGTTCTCATTCAAGGTCTTTCAAATTCCAGCAGTATCATTACAGGTCAAACGATTGGTGCCGGCGATGTCGAAAAAGCACGAAAACAGGGCATAACCTTCGCCTTGCTCGGAACAGCAGTCGGTTTGATTGCAGGGTTGATTATAATTGTAATTAGTCCGTTCGTAATTAACTTTTATAATATCCTGGATGAGACAAAAATTATCGCCGAAGAATTGATGATTGCCCTCGCCATCATCGTGGTATTTCAGGCGGTGGGTTCAATCCTCACGAAAGGCGTTTTGCGCGGCGGGGGAGACACCACCTTCCTGATGCTGGCTGACGTGCTGTTCCTGTGGGTGGCTTCGGTGCCGCTCGGCGCGCTCGCGGGGCTGGTCTGGGGCATGCCGCCGTTTTGGGTGTACATCTTCCTGCGCATTGACCACGTCCTCAAGGCCGCGTGGTGCGTGCACAGGCTGGTAAAGGGCAAATGGATTAAGAAAATAAGCTAGCAATAATATTTATTTTGTGCAAAGGGCGGGCTTCCCGTCCTTTTCGCTTGCATTTTTCACAAATAGTCTTGACATTTCATGTGGGGGGGGTATACTGTAGTCACAGAGATGTGAAATCAGAAATACATACACCATCAGAGTTTATTAAGGAGGAAATTATGAAAAAGTTTATCAGTTCATTGTTATTGGTTCTATTCGTAGCGTCTATCTGTATTACGCCTGCCTCGGCCGGGAATTTGTTCAACTATAATGCGAATGACATTGCAGAAATCGAAGCGTACAGTGATATAGGCGGAACATTGACTAAAACATTTACACCCGAGGAGAATCCGATTAAAGTCGGCCAAATCATTGATAAACTCAATTTGTTTGACTACTATATAACCGGGAAATATGCCTCTGATGAAGCTAAACCCAATATTGTTGACGGCCACGGTGGATATATTACTTTTACGATAACACATAAAAATGGAATTAAAGATGTTCTTGTAGTTGAGAACGAGCAAGAAAATGGTGCTCTTTACCTACCAAATGTAGATGGAGGAACGGTGTATATCGGGGATATTGGTGCGTTTAATAATGACTGGCTGATTTCCAAAGAGTCACCTTTTACTTCAGCATATACAGATTTAACACGCGCATGGCAGGAAGCGGGCGTTGAATTTGTGTACCAGAGAGATTTGATAGACGGAATTTCAGAAACTGTCTTCTCACCGAATAAACCAATGGACAGAGCGGCAGTAGTTCTCGCTCTGTGGAGGTATGAGATAAATCGAGACCGTTCTCCGACAGCACCGGTCGGCGATATGTTTACGGATATGCCGTCTGATGAAGAAGTCTGCAACGCAATAAATTGGGCGGCAGAAAATGATATAGTAAACGGATATGCTGATGGCAGCTTCAGACCCACACAAACTGTAACCCGTGAACAATTTGCCACTATACTTTATAGATATTTGCACGGATATAGAGGCAGAACACCTACCGGTGGAGACATATCAAAATTCACTGATGCAGGCAAAGTCAGCAGTTACGCTTTGGAGGCTGTTAAATGGGCAGTGGGAGAAGGCGTTATCTACGGAACACCTGACATGCGCCTCAATCCTCAAAGCCCGGTCACGAGAGCAGAGGCCGCAGCAATGATGAGCAGAAGGAGTATGTGGAATTAGCAAGCTTCCGCTTCCCCGAGGGGACGGAGATAATAGGATAATTAAGTAGAGTACAGGAAAGCCCGGGTGACCCGGGCTTTTCGCTTTGCAAACACTCCGCCGATTTTACAAATCCCCGCATATATGCTAGAATAAATTTCGTCTCAGAAACTCCCGGAGAAAGAGGTGATAGAAATGGTTCTGAAGATAGTGTGTGCCACCTATTTCAGGATTGGCTCCGATGTGCTCCGTGCAAGGTCTGTTTAATAGGCTTGGCGATTGCGGAAGGAATTCCGCCTGTACGGAGCGATAGTTCAATGCAACAAATCGCCGTCCTATTTTACATCGGCTTTGCAATTTGAAGAAAAATTCAAATTAAGGAGCATACTATGATTGAAATAGGAGTTAACAACGTATATAAAAATTTCGGCTATAAGGCCGTGCTGAACGGTATCAGCCTCAGCATTATGACAGGCGAGCGCGTGGGTGTCGTCGGGCGAAACGGCGCGGGGAAATCGACGGTTTTCAAGATTCTCTGCAATGAAGAAAGCCCCGACAAGGGCAGCGTCAGCATTCGGCGCGGCGCGACGCTCGGCTATTTAGAGCAAATCCCGGTGCTTCAGGACAGAGATAAAACCGTCCGTGAGGTACTGATGGAGAATTTCTCCGAGGTCATGGAGCTTGAGGAGAAAATGAGGCGGCTTGAAGCGGCCATGTCTGCGGAAAAAGACATGGAAAAGCTTGATGTTCTCATGAATGAATATCAGGAGATTCAGAGCAAATTCATAGCTCTGGACGGCTATTCCGTGAACGAGCGCTTCGGGAGAATCGTGACGGGCTTTCGTCTTGACGATTTCCTCGACAGAGAATTCAACGTGCTCTCCGGCGGGCAGAAAACGATAGTAAATCTCGCGTCTACGGTGCTCAGGCAGCCCGATATTCTATTGCTTGATGAGCCGACGAACCACCTTGACGTGAAGACGCTTGAGTGGTTTGAGGATTTCCTCTCGAAATATCAGGGCACAGTCGTCATCATCTCGCATGACAGATATTTCCTTGATAAGGTGACAAACNNGAGGACGGAGAGTGTGAGGAATTCGGCGGAAATTACTCTTTCGCCGTGAAAGAGCAGGAGAGGCTTCTGCTTCTGGAATTCGAGGAGTATAAAAATCAGCAGAAGAAGATTTCCGCTATGAAGGCCGCAATCAAGCGCTTTCGTGATTGGGGCTACCGCGCGGATAATCC
>DBCZ01000056.1 GCA_002293315.1 Ruminococcaceae bacterium UBA945 | reverse complement strand
TGGCAGTACTAATAGGCCGAGGGCTTGACCTAGTTTTTGACGGCTACGCCGTCATAAACGGCCACATAGAGTTTGAAACTTGTTTCAAACACGTGGCAAAAGATGACGTCACCTCAGTGAAGCACTGTTTTGTGAATTCATCGCTTCGTTGACAATGTTTTCATTTGTCTTTTACTTAATTTGATTCATCTTGAATCTCTCTCTCTTTTCGCTTATCCTTTATTCAGTTTTTAGGGTGCATATATTTGCACCATTAGCTCAGCTGGTAGAGCACCTGACTCTTAATCAGGGTGTCCGGGGTTCGAGTCCCCGATGGTGTACCAAGCTGGCGGTATTGAATATATAGTAACAGGTGAATATTGCTTCACTGCTAACTATCAATTTCCAACTATCAACTGCCCTACACGGCCCGTTGGTCAAGCGGTTAAGATTCCGCCCTCTCACGGCGGCGACGGGGGTTCGATTCCCCCACGGGTCACCATTGACATCAAATCAAACGCATATATTCCTCCTTAGCTCAGTCGGTAGAGCATGCGGCTGTTAACCGCAGGGTCGTTGGTTCAAGTCCAACAGGGGGAGCCATCTGGCCGCCGTTATTGAATTAGCGGCGGTTGAATTTACTTATAAGGGCCTTTAGCTCAGTTGGTTAGAGCAACCGGCTCATAACCGGTAGGTCCACAGTTCGAGTCTGTGAAGGCCCACCACAAGACGGCGTAAGCCGGCGGGTCGTGGCGGATTGCGGCGCAATACGCAGACCCCTCAAAAAGGCAGTTGATAGTGGATAATTGATAGTTATCCGTATCAGCTGCTTTTTTATTTGGAAAATAAACACTATGCTTAACATAAGACAAAAAATGATTAGCATATTCCATTGCATAGTCATAGCAATTTTGGGGTACAATCTTTACATTTTCAGCGTTGGTTATAGCAAATAAATATTCACCGCAAAAGGGATACATTGTATGTATCCCTTTTGTATTTCAGTTTATTATTTCCCGCTCCACCTGGACCTTCTCAAATCCACCTTGCCATCGGGCTTAAAAACGACGCCTTCTGCCTCCAGCATATTGCGCTGGGTCATTTTTCCGCCGAACTCTTCTCCCTTGCAGAGAGATCCGTCGCCGTAAATCACTCTGTGGCACGGCAAGCTAAGCCCCTCGGCTCTCGCCATCACCGCTCCAACAATCCGCGACGCACGCGGGCTGCCCGCCATCATCGCAATCTGCCCGTAGGTCACGACCTTGCCGGCGGGAATCCGCGAGACAATATCGTAAACCGTTTTGTTAAAACCATCCTTCACGTTTTCACCTTGTTTCAGTCAAATCTGCACTTGATAAAATAGTAAAACGGGCAGTCATTCAAAAGCTCCGGCTCGCTCAAATACCGCTGAATATTATCAACCACCGCTATATCCGAGACGGAGTGAATCGAGGCATAGAGAAGAATCTCCTTGCCGCGCTCTATTTTTTCGGCGGAGAGAATCGGGCCGAAAGCCCTTGAGAGCGAGGCATAGTCCTCACCCACGGTTTCACCGTAATGCATGCTCAGACCGCCGTCAATGCTGTTGGTCAGCGACCAGCAATATCCCGCGTTGCTGCGCGTAATCGAAGCAGAGAAGCGCCCGCTCATAAGTCGCTTATTACCCTCGAGCAGAAGGTTAGAAGGGTGGCTCACGAGCTTTCCGCCCTTATAGGCTTCCACCCAGAACTCCAAGCTCTCATACTCCTCATCTGTCGCGTAATCAAAGAGCATAATCTCCTGCCTCGCATTCGTGAGCATGGATAGAACCTCATTTTGCTCGTCCGTTAACACAATCGGCTTGATTTCATTCAATACGGCCTCGTCTGCCGATACATCACCATCACTTGAGCAAGCAGACATACATAGCAATATAAGACATATAAGCGCTGCACTTAGTAATTTCCTCATTTTTCTCCTCATCTTCTAAGTAGTCAATTCTGCCATATATTTTAGCATATGAAAGTCTTGAAAGCAATCATCAGTTGACGCAATTTGACGCTGACTGCCAATTATGCTATACTTCCCCAAAGGAGGGGATAAAATGAGAAGAAAAGACCGCGAAATCGCGGATTTTAACGACAAGCTTGCCATAATTGAGAAATATGAGGTTCTGCGCCTTGCAATGATTGACGCCGGCTCGCCGTATATCGTTCCGCTGAACTTCGGCTATGAAGTAACAGGGGAGAGCGTTACGATATATGTTCATGGTGCTCAAGAGGGCAAGAAGATAGATTTGCTCAGGAAAAACCCGAATGTTTGCTTTGAAATGGACGGCGCCCATGAGCTCATCGAAAACGAGAACGCTTGTGCCGTGACGTATAAATATGAAAGCGTTATCGGCTTGGGAAAAGCCGCAATTCTGGAAGACATCGAGGAAAAGACCCATGCTCTGCGTGTTATGCTCAAATGCATAACAGGCAGGGATTACGCTGAAATAGACACTAAAGCAGTAGAGAAAACAGCAGTGATAAAAATCGAAGTCACTGAGCTGACCGCGAAGAGACATTAAAGATATTCTCAATCAAAAGGCACGAAAGAGGTTTGCTCCTTGAAGTAAGCTCTCTTTCGTGTCTTTTTAATGCGTGTTAGTTCTCAAATGTAATCAACTCACCGCTTTTTATCGGCGTTTTGGTGAAATCATAATTTTCCGGCTTGCCGAGGAAACAGTAAACAATCGCGCGAATATTCGCGGCATGGGTTACAATCAGAACATTCCTCCCGGCGTAGCTCTTACAGACAAAATCGCAGAACTCAAAGCAGCGCGCCATGAAATCATTAAGCTTTTCCACGCCTCTGCTGCCGGTTGCCGCCGCACGGAAGAATTCCTTCCACATTTCCGTGTTTTCCTCCATGCCCTCAAATTCGCCGCAAAGCATCTCCGTAAGCCTGCCGTCAAAGCTTATTTCGCCTTTATAGATAAGCTCACAGGTCTGGCGGGTTCTAATCATCGGGCTGCAAAAGCACGCGTCAAACATGATGTCTTTCAAGCTTTCTGCCTGTGCCTCAGCTTGCTTAATGCCTGTCTGATTCAAAAAAGTCTCGGTGCTCCCGTTGCACCTGCCGAATAAATTCCAGTCTGTCTCTCCCTGCCTGACAAGATAAATCATATGCCCTCCTTCTAAGCCCTAAAAAGCTTTAATCTCAATGCGTTTGTCACGACGAACACACTGCTCAGACTCATTGCCACCGCGCCTATCATCGGGTCCAGCTTCAGCGCAAACGCTGCGAAAAACACGCCCGCTGCTATCGGAATGCCGATAATATTGTAGATGAACGCCCAAAAAAGATTCTGCTTGATATTGCGGATTACGGCCTTGCTAAGCCGAATCGCCGTCACTGCGTCAAGTAAATCGCTCTTCACAAGCACTATGTCCGCGCTCTCAATGGCTATGTCAGAGCCCGCGCCGATCGCGATGCCCACGTCAGCTCTCATCAGGGCGGGCGAATCATTTATCCCGTCGCCAATCATCGCGACCCTGTGCCCCGCGGCCTGAAGCTCGGCGATTTTTTGTTCCTTATCCTGCGGCAGCACCTCTGAAATGGCTTCAGATATACCCACCTGTTTCCTGATGGCCTCAGCAGTTCGCCTGTTGTCTCCCGTGAGCATGACGGTGCGTATATTCAGCTTATGAAAACGCCTGATTGCCTCCACGCTGGTCGGCTTCACTGTGTCCGAGACGGCAATCACGCCGAGAAGCTTATTGCCGTCAGAAAAAAACAGTGGTGTTTTGCCTTCGGCAGCAAAGCTCTCAACTGTCTCGGAAGCACTTTGAGTATCTATTCCGATAGATTCTCCTATGGATTTCATGTATGCCAAATTCCCGGCGAAATACGCTTTGCCGTCAACCTTTGCAGAAACGCCTTTGCCGAACTCCGCCTTAAAATCACTCGCTGCCAATTCAGCCGCGTTGTTTTCCTGCGCATAGGTCACAATCGTGGCGGCAAGCGGGTGCTCGCTTTGCTTTTCAAGTGAGTAAGCAATAGCCAATAGCTCGGGTTCTTTTATGCCTAATGGAATAACATCAGTAACCTTGGGCTTGCCCTCGGTTATCGTGCCCGTCTTGTCAAGCACAACCGTGTCCACCGAATGCGCAATTTCCAGCGCCTCGCCGGATTTAATCAGCACGCCGCTCTCAGCGGCCTTTCCCGTGCCCACCATAATCGCCACGGGTGTCGCAAGCCCCAGTGCGCACGGGCAGGAGATGACCAGCACTGCTATGCCGACGGAAAGTGCAAACTCCGCACTCTGCCCGACGATTAACCAAACTACAGCGGAGATTACCGCAATCGCGATGACTATCGGCACAAATAAGCCGGAGATTTTATCGGCGAGGCGTGAAATAGGTGCCTTGCTTGAAGCGGCCACCTCGACCAGCTTTACAATTTGTGCGATTGTCGTGTCGTCACCGACCTTCCGCGCCTCAAGCTCGATGTATCCGCTCAAATTCATGGTTGCGGAGATAACGGCGTCTCCGATGTTCTTTTCTGCCGGAAGGCTCTCTCCGGTGATTGCGGACTCATCAACGCTGCCGCCGCCGCTCGTTATCACGCCGTCCACGGGTATAGCCACACCCGGCTTCACGATGACGGTATCGCCAACCTCGATGTCGCTTACAAGCACCTCGATTTCCTCCTCGCCGCGGCGGACAGTCGCCGTCTTGGGCGTGAGATTCACAAGCCTGCGTATAGCGTCGCCTGTGCGCCCCTTTGAGCGCGCCTCAAAGAATTTGCCGAGCGTAATCAATGTGAGAATCGTGCCGGCGGATTCAAAGTATACGTCCATGCTGTATCGCGCCACAAGCTCCATATCTCCGTGCCCGAGTCCGTAACCGATTCTGAACATTGCGAAAATTCCATAAAATACCGCTGCCGAAGAGCCGAGTGCTATCAGCGTGTCCATGTTCGGCGCGCCGCGGAAGAGACTTTTATATCCGCGCGTGAAATACTTTTGATTTGCAAATATGATGGGGAGGAGAAGCAGAAGCTGTACAAGGCAGAAGGTCAGCGCATTCTCGCTGCCATGGAAGAACTCCATCATAAAAGGCGGTATCGGAAGCCCGAACCACATATTTAGCATATGATACATCGCAACATACATCAGCGGCACAAGAGAGCAAAGCGAGACGATAAAGCGCAGCTTCAGCGATTTTATCTCATCAGAAGCCGAGCCGCCGGTATCTTCGCCGGAATCACTCTTGCTCTCGGCGGAAGAAGCGCCGTACCCGCTCTTTTTCACAGCCTTAATAATATCATTTTCGCTCACACTGCTGTCATATTCTACGACCATGCTGTTCGTCAGCAGGCTGACGTCGGCACTCTGCACGCCTTTAACCGCACGCACAGCCTTCTCAACATGAGCGGAGCATGCCGCGCATGACATCCCTGAGACGCGGAACTTTTCTTTTGCCATATACTAACCTCTCGAAGATGATTGTTTAGCTTCTTAACAATATTATATATGCCCGCCTGCAATAATGCAAGCAATTTCTTCGCATCGAAGTAATTCTCCATTGCATTTTTACTGCTAATCAACTATAATTAGGACATAAAAATTCTGGAGGGTTAACATGTCTGACATCAAATTAGTTTCTGCGCAGGAAATGCTCACAAAGGCGAAGGCGGGAAAGTATGCTGTCGCCCAGATTAACATCAATAATCTTGAATGGACCAAGGCCGTCCTCACGACGGTTCAGGAGCTTCAGTCTCCCATCATTCTCGGCGTTTCTGAGGGCGCAGGCAAGTATATGTGCGGCTTCAACACAGTCACAGCCATGACCACCGCAATGATGAAAACTCTCGGCATTACAGTTCCCGTCGCACTTCATCTTGACCACGGTTCATATGAAGGCGCCAAGCAGGCGCTCGCCGACGGCTTCTCATCCATCATGTTTGACGGCTCGCATTACGGCATTGAGGAGAATATCGAGAAGACGAAAGAAATCGTCGCTCTGGCCTACGCTAAGGGCGTTTCGGTCGAGGCCGAGGTCGGCTCAATCGGCGGCGAGGAAGACGGCGTTATCGGCGGCGGAGAGGTCGCAGACCCCGAAGAGTGCAAAAAGATTGCAGACCTCGGCGTGACGATGCTCGCCGCGGGCATAGGCAATATCCACGGCGTCTATCCGCCAAACTGGACGGGTCTCAATTTTGAGGTTCTCGCGAAGATTCAGGAGCTCACGGGCACAATGCCGCTTGTTCTTCACGGCGGCACAGGCATACCCGCAGATATGATAAAAGAATCCATTTCGCTCGGCGTCTCCAAGATAAACGTCAACACAGAGTGCCAGCTCTCTTTTGCCGAGGCCACGCGCAAGTACATCGAAGCCGGCAAAGACAGAGAGGGCAAGGGCTTTGACCCGAGAAAGCTTCTCAACCCGGGCTATGAGGCGATTAAAGCCACGGTCAAAGAAAAACTCGAGCTGTTCGGCTCGGTAGGCAAGGCATAATGAAGAATCAAAACGAATCTACACACTTAATAAACGAAGCGACTCACAGAGTGATTATCTGCATGCTCTGTGCGGGGATTACAGCAAAGCTTTTCTCCTTCTTCAATAGAGAGATGGCGGCATTCACGGGGAATCTCGGCGACACTGCAGGTGCAGTTTTTGTGCTTCTGCTGTACGCCGCCGCGTTTGTTTGCATGCTGCTTTCACGAAAGCGGGATTTAGCGCTTACGGGTATAATCTTATTTTTCACCTCGCTTCTGTATGAAAGCTTCCCGTTTTTCTCGGGCCTCAGGCACACAGAGCAGAAGTTTTCCCGTTTCACGGGGGTTTTATATGCGCAGGGGATATTCTGCATCGTGATGCTGATTATCCTAGTGCTTTTCGCTGCGAGGGTAATCACAAGCAAAACCGTTGTGATGCTTGCGGTGTCGGTGACGGCTCTCTTTGTGATTATGGTGAACGTCGCTACCTCCGCAACTACGGAATCTTACAGTGATTATCTTCTCGGCCTCAACGACTGGTCGCTGACGCTGGCAAGAAGCTTTTTCCTTGTTGCGTGCTCGGTTTTCCTTGAGTTCGGCGAGTTTTTCCGACCTGAAAAAGCCGCTCGTGCGGTGCTTGCCGCAGAGTGAAGGTTAATCTGAATTTGTTTTCTGTATGGAGCAGTTGATATTGAGTAGTGGTGAGATATAGTTATTTACGTTTGACTATCCACTCTCCGCTGTCAGCTGCTCTTTTACGTTATCAATTGTCAACTTCCCTTATCTGTGATACAATAATATGTGATTTTTGAGGAGGTGAGAAGCTTGGCGAATAGGCTGTGCGTGAACTGCTTTGCTGATATACCGGCAGAGGCTGATTCGCTTTGCCCTCACTGCGGCTATGATAACCGGAAAGCACAGGCATCAGAAGCTTTACCCTATGAAACCCTTCTTGATGAAAGATATGTGATTGGCAGAGCCAAATCCATGAACGGCGAGGGGATAACCTATGCCGCCTTTGACAGCTCAAAGCGGAAAATCGTTGAGGTACGCGAGTTTTTCCCCGTTTCAATATCACGGCGCGAGGAGGATAACTCCGTCCACGCGATGTCCGGCCATGAGGCGGCTTTCAGCCGTTATCTCAGTGATTTCATCAATCTTTCAAAGAATGTCAGCAGAATGAAGGAAATCTCTGTCGTGGCGACGATTAACGCAATTTTTGAAGAAAACCTCACGGCATATGTCGTGTATGAATACAATCAGACCATCTCGCTTCGGAACTATGTAACAGCTAACGGCAGTATGAACTGGAATCAGGCTCACCATGTTTTCCAGCCGATTCTCACCGCGCTGGGCCTTATGAATTCGCTCGGCATCTCACATCTCGGCATCTCCCCGGAAACCATCCGTGTCACGTCTGACGGCAGCCTGCTTATAACTGGCTTCTGCATTCCCGCCATACGCCATGTCGGCACGCCGCTGATTGAAGAGCTTTCTCCCGGCGCGGCGGCTCTGGAGCAATATAGTAAGAACGGTGTTTGCAGTGAAATCACCGATGTCTACGGCTTCGGTGCAACGCTGATGTTCGCCCTGTGCGGTCAGCTGCCGGCGGAGGCGCCTAAGCGCCTGCGTGACGAGCGCCTCATGATTTCCAAAGAGCATTTGGCGGATATCCCTCCCTATGCTATCTCCGCGCTCGCCAATTCGCTTCAGGTCAAGCAGGAAAACAGGGTTTCCACGTTTGAGAGCCTGCGCGCGCAGTTTGAAGCGCCGACGCAGAGCTACACGGAGGCCATCAACACCGGTGCAATCAGAAGGCTCCCCTCAATGGAATCAAGAAGCCCGCAAAATAGAGGCCTGCCGCCGTTTGTATGGCTGATAGGCACCTGCGTCATCACGCTGGTGGCGCTGATTATCATCGCGTCAGTTTGGCTCAGGGATTCCAACATGAGCTTCGATGATATTTTCGCGCTTTTCACAAGCGAGGCCAGCTCAAGCGTCACCGCGGGCGTGCCCGATATGCTCGGCGAGAGCATAGATGAGTGGCAGGAGAGGGTGGCAAGCGGTCGGTATAGCTTCAAAATCAATGTGGTGGCGAACGAATTCAGCTCCACTGTTTCGCAGGGGAATATAATCAGCCAGAACCCGATGGCGGGCGAGCCTTTCCCGGAGGATAACACAATCGTCGTCACGGTCAGCCGCGGAAGCGCCATGCGCACGCTTCCTGAAATCAGCGGCATGACGTTCGTCGAGCTCTCGCAGGTTTTGGAGGAAAACGGCTTCATAATCATCAAGGAAGACCAAAGCAGCAATGACATCGCACTCGGCTCAGTTATCGCTTATAAGGACTACGCGGCGGGGGATTCCGTGGAATTCGGCTCCCAGATAACGCTCATCGTCAGCACAGGGCCGGAGGAATAGGAGGGCAAAATGCAGGGTATAGCGAATAAAAAAGCAAGGCCCCTTTACGTCATGAAGATTCTTCTTGAAAAAACCGATGAAAATCACGCCCTCTCGCTTTCGGCCATCACGAAAGAGCTTCTTGATTACGGCTTCACGGCCGAGAGGAAGAGCCTCTATGACGACATCGAGACGCTCACGGCCTTCGGGCTGGATATAGAGACTACGAGAGAGGGCGGTGGCTTCGGTTATTATATCGCAGAACGCGATTTCCAAATGCCCGAGCTCAAGCTGCTTGTTGATTCCGTCCAGTGCGCTAAGTTTATCACGCCGAAAAAGACGGTTGAACTAATCCGCAAGCTTGAAAAGCTGTGCAGCGAAAATCAGGCCAAAGACCTCCAGCGCGAGGTGCTTGTCTCTGACAGAGTGAAAACTGTCAATGAGAACATATACTATATCACAGACATCATCCATTCAGCGATTCTCTCCGAGAATAAAATCGCTTTTGCCTATTTCGACTGGAAGCTCGGCAGCGGCAAGGATAAAGTCAAAAAGGAATATCGGCGCGCAGGGGAGAAGTATGTCGTTAGCCCCTATGCGCTCACATGGGACGACGAGAACTATTATCTCGTTGCCTATGACGAAGCCGCCGATAAGGTCAAGCATTACCGTGTGGATAAGATGGATACGCCCACGGTTTTAGATGAAAAACGCGGCGCAGACAGGAAAATGAAGGGCTTCAATATCGCAAGCTACGCGAAGAAGACCTTCGGTATGTTCGGCGGGGAAGAGTGTGACGTCACGCTTGAATTCTCCGCGGATCTCCTCGGCGTGGTGATTGACAGGTTCGGCGGAAAGGTTTTTATTTCCAAAGCCGACAAAGACCGCTTCAAGGTCAACGTCAAGGTCGCCGTGAGCCCCGTGTTTTACTCATGGCTTTTCAACTTCGGCACAGATGTGAAAATCCTCTCGCCGCAAAAGATAGCCGATGAATTCCGTGAACGCGCAAAAGCCATAGCCAAACACTATAAGGGAAATGGATAATTGACAATTAAGTGCATAAGAAGCTTTGAATAATTAAGAAGCGCGGAAGATTTGTTCCCCACGAGGGCTAAACATTCTTCCGCGCAATATTTTTGCTTATTTCGACACTACAGTCTTGACTGTCCATTATCCATTATCCATTGCCCTAATCCGTCTTCATCGTTTCTTCCGCATACATAATCCGCCCTGGCCTTCACCTCTTCAAGCGCGTTGCCCATCGCGACGCCTATGCCGGCATGCTCAAGCATATCCATATCGTTGAGGTCGTCGCCGAAGCACGCGATATTCTCCATAGGTATGCCGAAAATCCTGCTGAAATCCCGCATGGAATTCAGCTTCGTCGCGTCCTTATGCAGCACCGCGCCCATTATGCCCTCAATCACCTGCAAATATGTGTTCTCTGTGAGGAAGCCTCTGTCAGTCGCCGCGCGGTCAATAATATCCTTGTACACAATTATTTTGTCGGCCGGAATATTAGGGAGGTCTGAAAAATCAGTCTCAATGCTGCAGGGTTCATCCCATTCGGGCAGCAAATAGCCGTTCGTGTATATTTTATCGTCGAGCTCCATTGAAATGCTCACATTCCCGAACATTTCACGCAGATTAGCAACAATCTGCATGCTTTCAGCCGGCGAAATCCCGTGCCGCGCAATCACCTTGCCGCCATGATAAATCACAGCGCCGTTGTGCGCAGAAACCGCATCGGGGGTGAAGCCGTCAAAAAACGGGACGATAAATCTGTATGGCCGAGCCGTGGCATAAGCGATGATAACATCCTCGCTTTGCTTGCGCTTCAAAACAGATTTCGTGAAATCGGAAATCTTCTTTTCAGAGGTCAACAAAGTGCCGTCCATATCCGTGACAATCATTTTAATCTCGTTCATGTTTACCTCAATTCCTGCTGAATTCCGAGAGCTGCAAGCCCTCGTTATGCTCCAGCGCCCATCCTATGCTCCATTCGTTTGTGAACAGCAGGAGGTAGTTGCCCTTCAAATCCTGCACTCGGCGCGTGCCAGAGGTCAGATTCAAGCCCTTTACGTCAATCTCGCGGTTGTCAATCCACCTGATGAACGAATACGGCAAGGAGTTCATGATAATCTCCACATTGTACTCATTCTCCATGCGATATTTGAAGACATCGAACTGCAACGTGCCGACCACGCCCACGATGATTTCCTCCATTCCGGCGGAAAGCTCCTGAAAAATCTGGATAGCGCCCTCCTGCGCAATCTGCGTCGCACCCTTTACGAACTGCTTGCGCTTCATCGTGTCCTTCTGCCGCACAAGCGAAAAGAACTCCGGCGCGAATGTGGGAATCCCCTCAAAGCGTACCTTCATGTCGGGCGAGCAAAGCGTGTCGCCGATAGAGAATATCCCGGGGTCAAACACACCGATTATATCCCCGGCGAAGGCCTCGTCCACAATTTCACGGCTCTCCGCCATCATCTGCTGCGGCTGGGAAAGCTTGATTTTCCGTCCTGTCTGAACATGCTCAATATCCATACCCTTTTCAAATTCCCCGCTGCATATACGTATAAACGCGATTCTATCTCTGTGCGCCCGGTTCATATTCGCCTGAATCTTGAACACAAACGCCGAAAACCGCGAATCAAACGGATCAATGCCGCCCGTATCCGTCTCTCTGGGAAGAGGGTGCGTCGTAAGCTTCAAAAACTTCTCCAAGAAGAATTCCACACCGAAGTTCGTCAGCGCCGAGCCGAAAAAGACCGGCGATAGCTTGCCGTGCCGCACCTTGTCAATATCAAATTCATAACCGGCGCCGTCCAGAAGCTCCACATCATCCTTCAATGTGGAGTAGAGATATTCTCCAAGCCGGCTTTCAAGCCCCGCATCGGATATGCCCACACGCTGTGAATCGACCTGCTGCCCGGCATTCGGCGTGAAGGTGAGAATCTCCTCGCTCTCCCTGTCATACACACCCTTGAAATCAAAGCCGGAGCCAATAGGCCAGTTCATCGGATAAGTGCCAATGCCCAGCTCCTTCTCAATTTCATCAAGCAGATCATATGGGCTGCGCGCCTCTCTGTCCATCTTATTGATGAACGTGAAAATCGGAATATCCCTCATTACGCAGACCTTAAACAGCTTCCTCGTCTGCTCCTCAACGCCCTTTGAGGCGTCAATCACCATCACGGCGGAATCCGCCGCCATCAGCGTTCTGTATGTGTCCTCAGAGAAATCCTGATGCCCCGGGGTATCAAGGATATTTATGCAGAAGCCGTCATACTGAAACTGCATGACGGAGGAAGTCACCGAGATGCCCCTCTGCTTTTCAATCTCCATCCAATCTGACACCGCGTGGCGGCTGTTCTTCTTGCCCTTGACGGCGCCCGCCTGCTGAATCGCCCCGCCATACAGCAAGAACTTTTCTGTAAGCGTCGTCTTTCCGGCATCCGGGTGTGAGATTATCGCGAATGTTCGCCTGCGCTCAATTTCCTGTTTCAAATCCAAAAGATAATACCTCTCGTTCATATTTGGGTAGAAGAAAATCCCCGTAAAGGGGATTTCAGTCTTACTTATGCCGCACTTGCCGCCTCGGCCATATCCGCAGTGAACTCCACAGATGTGATGACCTCGCCGTTCATGTCAATGTACTCTACCACAACGGTAGAATCCTTAAGGCCGGCATCGTTCATCTGCTTGGCAATGTCGATGTAAGTGGCCTTGCCGTTCTCAAGCTCGGAATCAAGAGCCGCCTTGGCGTCTTCATTGCTCATGTCAAGCGGAATATGATAGAAGAACTGATAAACGAACTTGCCGTCTCTGGCGAGAATCTCCATTGACATCTGCTCGCCGAGAGAATCGGAAATCTCCTGAATAGAGGGCTTGGCTTCTTCCACGAATTGCTCAAGCGTATAAGGGCTGCATGAAGCGAAGAAAGAAACGCTCAGAACCATGATAAGTATAACTGAAATGATTTTTTTCATTGTGCTTCTCCTTTTTACAAAATATGTTCCTTATTATACTAAACCAACCACATTATTTCAAGAGAAAAGACTACCAAATCGCAGAGATTTAGCAGCCCTTTATTAGCTAATATGGTGTATTGTCACATGCTGAAAACATGATGGAAAAGAAGTGCAACCACGCAGCCCAGTGCAACTCCGCAAATAACCTCAATCACCCTGTGCCCGAGAGATTCATTGAGCTTCGGAATCATTCCCTTAAGCGTTTCGCGCATCTCAGTGCTTCTGTCTTCGTCCGGCTCCTCGCCGAGATAATCCACAATATTGTTTATGGCCTTTGCGTGAAGCCCGGCAGCCCAGCGGACGCCGGTTGAGTCGTAAATCACGATGAACATAATAATAAACGAAAGCGCGAAAATAGGGGAGGTGAAGCCGTATTCAAGAAAAGACATCAAACACACGGCACTGGTAACGGCCGCGTGAGAGCTGGGCATCCCGCCCGCACCGGAGAGACGTTCACGGCTGAACCTGCCATGCTTCAAAAATTCTATCAGTGCCTTGATAATCTGCGCTATCGCCCATGAGACCACGCCCACGTTTACCAGCGGATTAGATATGATGAAAGCAAAATCCATAGTATTCCTCAACTATTCTCAATTCAAAACTATATCTATTCTATATGCAGAACAGATTAAAGTCAACCCGATAAGGGCAGTTGTGAGTGAGCGTAGCGACACACAACGCGGATAGTGGATAATTGATAGTTAAAGGACAAAGTACTCCTTTTTTGAGAGACTTTGCCCTTTATAATTGCGCCGCAGGCGCCACAACAACTATTCACTATCAACTATCCATTATCAACTGCCCTTAATCGCTTGTGTAGGGGAGGAGTGCGAGATGACGCGCGCGTTTGATAGCGGTGGTCAGCTCACGCTGGTGACGTGCGCAGGTGCCCGTAACGCGCCTCGGAAGAATCTTTCCTCTTTCGGAAATGAAGCGGCGAAGCTTCTGCACGTCTTTGTAATCAATATATTCCGCCCTGTCAACACAAAAGCTGCACACCTTCTTGCGTCCCTTGAACGGGCCGCCGCGGCGATTGTCTCTTTCGTATCTCTCTGCCATGGTTTTTCTCCTTTATAATTTTTACTCGTGGATTCAGAACGGCAAATCATCGTCGCCCAAAATCTCTTCAAAATCTTCGTTGCTTCCGCTGGAATACGCGGATGCCGGCTCACTGAACGCCGCGGGCTTCTGCGTGTTGTCGAAATTGCCGCCCGCTGCGCCGTCGCGCTTTGAATCGGCAAAGTTGACGTCACTTGCCACAATCTCAAACGCCTTGCGCTTGTTGCCCTCTTTGTCTGTGTAAGAGCGCGTCTGAATCGAGCCGTGAACCGCAATCATTCTGCCCTTGGAAAAGTATTTGCAAACGAACTCGGCCGTGCCTCTCCATGCCACCACGTCGATGAAATCAGTTTGCTTTTCACCGCCGTCTTTGGGCGTGTATGAGCGGTCTACGGCAAGTGTGAACGTCGTCACTGCCACCCCGTTCGGCGTGTGCCGAAGCTCCGGGTCTGCGACGATTCTTCCCATGATTACAGCTACATTTAACATTGATAGCCTCACTTTCGCTACAATTACTCTTTCGCGTCCGCCTTCTCTTCGGGCGAAGCATCCGCTTTCGCGGTTTCTTCCTCGGCAACGTCCACAAGAGAATCAATTACATCTGCCTGCACTTCCTTGCTTTCGGCGACCTTTTCCTCGGCGACGGCGATAGCCTCGGCCTCGTCCTGCAGGTCAGCCTTTGCGTCGAGAACAGCCTCCGCCGCAATTGCCTCAACGTCCACAGACGTCTCCGCTGCACTTTGCGACTCTGCCTCTCTGCGTGCCTTAGCCGCTTTTTCGGCCTCTTCGAGTCTCGGGTCCTTCTTAATGATAACAGAGCGCAGAACACCGTCTGTAATCTGATACCTTCTGTCAAGCTCGGCGATGAAATCGGGCGTGCTTTCAAAGTTGATGAGGGTGTAATAGCCCTCTGCCTCTTTGTTGATCAGGTAAGCGAGCCTGCGCTTGCCCCAATCGTCCACGCTTTCAATCGTGCCGTGCCTTGCAATGCGGTCCTTGAATCTCTCGATGAGCGCCGCGTTACCGTCGTCTCCCAGCTTTGCCGAAAGCACGATAACCGTTTCATAACGATTCAGTCCTTCTGCCATTGTATAGCACCTCCTTCTGGACTAATGGCCCCGCGGTTAATATTTCCGGGGAGCAAGGATGATATTTTCGAATTTATCGAAAAGTCAACGTTAAAAATTATACCATAAATGGCGGCAAAGTCAAGGGAAATATTATTTGAAATGTGTGTTGCAT
>DBCZ01000095.1 GCA_002293315.1 Ruminococcaceae bacterium UBA945 | reverse complement strand
CAGCGTCGCCGCCTGCCGCAGGTGCCGCCGCAACTGCAACTGCCGCCGGAGCCGCCGCTGATACGCCGAACTCTTCTTCGAGTGCCTTAACGAGCTCTGAAAGCTCAAGAACTGTGAGTGCCTTTACTTCTTCAATAAGCTTAGTTACTTTCTCTGACATTTTAGTTTCCTCCAAAATTTTAGTTTATTATTGTTATGCCGATTGTTTTTCCGCTATCGCGTTAAGCGCAATAACGAGACCGCGGACAGTGCCGCTGAGTACGTTCGCGAAGCCCTGAATCGGGGCGTTCAAGCCGCCGAGAGCCTGCGCAACCAAGACTTCTTTTGACGGGAGCTGTGCCAGCGCCTTGATTTGCTCTGTGTTGACCACGCCGCCGTCGATGAAGCCCGCCTTCACTTCAAAGGATTTGATATCCTTCGCATACTTCGAAAGGATCTTCGGGGCCGCTGTGTAATCGTCTGAAATTGCGAGGGCTGTGGTGCCGTTCAGATGCTCATCAAGCCCGCTGATTCCCGCATCCTGCAGTGCACGGAGAAGGATTCTGTTCTTGATGACCCTGTAGTTGCTGCCGGATTCTCTCAGTTCTTTCCTGAGCTTTGTGTCCTGCTCGACGGTGATGCCGATATAGCTTACCAGCACGCCGATGTTCGCATTTTTAAGCTCCTCTGAAAGCTCAGCGACCAGCTTCTTTTTTTGCTCCAGAATTTTTTCGCTTGCCATTTGTTCACCTCCTGTTTTCGGGAATAGCTATTTATCCCAAAAGAAAACGCCTCTCCAAATAGAGGAAAGGCGAAATAAGCATAATGAAAGTGCAAAGCACTTCAGCTCTTCTCTCCTCGGCAGGCACGGCATCGCCGTTTTATGCGGAAACATTTCTGCGCGCAGCTTCAGTCACTGTGCAAAACGCGTTCCCTGCTACCTGCTGTCTTTGGTAAACAGCTTTATGAGTATAGCATGAAAGCTATAATCTGTCAATTAAACAAACTTGGTGGTCGTAACCTTGACCGCCGGACCCATCGTCGAGCAAAGCGCACAGGAGCGGATGTACTGCCCCTTGGCGGCGGACGGCTTAGCCTTGACTATCGCGTCCATGAGAGCCTCAAAGTTCTGCGTTAACTTCTCCGCGCCGAAACTGATTTTGCCAATCGGGCAGTGAATGATGTTCGTTTTGTCGAGGCGATATTCAATCTTGCCCTCTTTGGCTTCCCTGACGGCTCTGCCGATGTCAGGTGAAACCGTGCCTGCCTTCGGGTTCGGCATCAGGCCTCTCGGGCCGAGCACCTTACCGAGACGACCGACAAGACCCATCATATCGGGTGTTGTGATGAGGACGTCGAAATCCATCCAGCCCTCTGTCTGAATCTTCTGCACCATTTCGTCAGCACCGACGAAATCTGCACCTGCCTCCTTGGCGGCATCCATGTTCTCTTCCTTGCATATTGCGAGGATTCTAACCGTTTTGCCTGTGCCGTTCGGGAGAATTATCGCGCCTCTGACCTGCTGGTCAGCGTGACGGCCGTCAACACCGAGCTTGATGTGAGCCTCAACCGTTTCGTCGAACTTAGCCTTGCCTGTCTTCACGCAGATGTCCATAGCCTCGGCCGTATCATACTGCACCGAGCGGTCATAGGATTTCACTGCGTCTGTATATTTTTTTCCATGTTTCATTTTATTTTCCTCCAGTGGTAAATATCGGATTTAGGATTCCTCCCACCCGGAAATTAGTCTGCGACTTCAACGCCCATGCTGCGCGCAGTTCCGGCTATCATGCTGATTGCTGTGTCGATAGTCGCCGCGTTCAAATCGGCCATTTTCGTCTCTGCGATTTGCTTTAACTGTTCACGGGTTATCGTGCCTACCTTGTTCTTGTTCGGTTCGCCGGAAGCCTTGTCCAGCCCAAGTGCCTTCTTGATGAGAACGGCGGCGGGCGGCGTCTTCGTGATGAACGTGAAAGAACGGTCTGCATAAACCGTGATGACAACCGGGATAAGAAGCCCGATGTCGTTCTTCGTGCGCTCATTGAATTCCTTCGTGAACGCCATGATGTTTACGCCGTGCTGACCGAGTGCCGGTCCTACAGGCGGTGCCGGTGTTGCTTTTCCGGCCGGAATCTGGAGCTTAATAAAGCCCGCAACCTTTTGTGCCATCTTTACACCTCCAAAATGTGGTTAAGCGATGAAATATTCAGATTTTATCTCATCTCCCACAGGGGTTACCCCCTGAGGCACGCTCCTACGGAGCCTCCTCTTCGACTGTGATTGCTCGCCTTGGTTTTCTCCTCGTCTAAACGGAGTGCCTCCGCTCGCAAGCTCTTACAGAGCCATGTCTTGCAGCCTTGATTCTGCTTCGGCTATCTCCTCATATAAATGGAGTGCCTCCGCTCGCAGGCTCTTACAGAGCCATGGTTGACAACTGAAAACAAGCCTGCCTTCAAAACGGCCTTATCAGCCGTGCTTTGACTTACTTTTTGCCATTCTATCCGCCATTACATGGCTATGGGCTCGGCCTGGTTGAGCTCGATGTCTGCCATCGTATCTCTGCCGAACATTGAAACGACCACCTTGGCGCGGTTGTTTTCAATATCCATTTCCTCAACCGTGCCGACAAAGCCTTCAAGCGGCCCGGCAATGATGTTGACGGAATCTCCGACCTTATAAAGCACCTCGACGACATGCACCTCGACACCCAGCCTCTTGACCTCGTCCTCCGTAAGCGGAACGGGCTTCGACGAAGGCCCGACGAAACCTGTGCAGCCGCGGATATTCCGCACGGCATACCATGATTCGTCTGTCATGACCATCTTCACGATGACATATCCCGGAAAGAGCTTGCGCTCGACTTCCTTCTGCTTGTTATCGCTCCCGATTTCGGTAACCATCTGCGTGGGCACGCGTATCTCCTGGATTAAATCCTCAAGACGCCTGTTTTCCACGACGGTTTTGAGGTTTGACGCCACCTTGTTCTCATAACCCGAGTAAGTGTGGACGACATACCATTTTCCTTCTTCCATTTTCTGCCTCCTTAATTAGACCGGAGTCGAAATATCCATCACCAGCCCGAGCAGATTCATAAAGCCCATGTCAAGCGCGAAAACGAACAGCGTGGCAATGGCGACGACAATCAGAACAACGCCTGTGTTCTTGAATGTGGCCCTCGGTGTGGGCCAGACGATTCTTTTCAGCTCGCCTTTACAGTCACGGAAGTATTTTGCAATTTTCTTAAAGAAACCGAGAAAGGCGTTTGGCTTCTTTGAGCCTGAAGCAGTTTTTTCAGCCATAATTCTCCCCTTTACTTCGTTTCCCTGTGAAGCGTGTGCTTCCTGCAGAATCTGCAATACTTGTTCATTTCAAGCCTGTCAGGGTTATTCTTCTTGTTCTTCATTGTGTTGTAGTTTCTCTGCTTGCAGTCTGTGCAAGCCATGACGATTTTTACTCTCACTTTTCGGCACCTCCCGTTTAACGGTTAAATTTCTTCAGGTAGCAGGTAACAGCGCAATTGCAATAAACACAACGGCAGCCCCGCTTCGCCTCCCTCGCGGCAGGTTTTTCCGGCGCAAAAAGACGCGCAAAAAAAGAACCCCTGTTTTGAGGTTCTTCAAGTATAGCATAGAGGGCATGACGTGTCAAGCTTTTTGTAGCAGATAATTATGCCTAATCAACTCACTTATAATCGGCAACATGTCATGCGGGAGAGGCTCTCTGTCAGGGAAACATATCGTTCCCTTTGTGTAAATGAATTGAGGATAATTCTGCTTCAACTTGTCAATCATATCGAACGGGAGATAAATGCTGATGTGGTCTTTGTAGCCGCCGACATTGACAATGTCGCGCCGATTTTCATAATCAGCGAAGAAGGTTGCGCACGCATGCCATACAAGGCGTACCGTATCGGGAAATTCCAGAGTGAAAAAATTCAGGATTTCACTTAGCCTGCGCTGCTTTTCACCCTCAAAGCGCATGAGATAGTCTTCAAAACCAATATTCATCTTCTGTCATCAAGCCTCGCAACGACCTTTTTCTCTTTCTTTTTCTTCTCGGGCTTTATCTTCTTGCCTTTGAGCTTCCTCGTGAACTGCATGTCTTTAGAAAGCTCGGCGCTTATGTTCTCGTTGGTCTTGACATTTTCAAAGGCTTTATCGGAGAGGCCGTTGAAAAGGGTTATCGTCAGAACGGAGCGCAAATCCATGTCGCCGTCTTTATACATATCGGAGAAAAGCGTGCAGAGCTTGCCGAAGGCGTCGCTTGTGGAGTAGCGCGCCGCCAAATCCTCCACCTTCGCCACTACCCTTTCCTTCGTGAACGTCGCCGGGCGAACATTGCCGTACATAATGCGCTCGTCATTGAGCTCCGCTTTAATCTCCGGAAAGGTGTTGACAAGGCGGTTGAAGAAGAACACCGGGTCGACATTTCTGTCCTCGCCCTTTCCCCTCTTCTGCTTTTTCATTACATATTCAACTCGGCTCGGGCCCTTGACGACCTCGAGGAAATCGTTGCCGATGCTGTCAGCATCAGCCTTGCTCCCCTCTTTTTCATCGAACAGCCAAAGTGAAAGGCTCCTCCATTCCGTCGGCTGCTCATCGCCGTTCAGCGTGGTGGAGCGCAGCTCAAAGCGCTGGCGCTTTGAATCATAAACGATGCTGTAAGCCACCTCGTCTGTCTTCATTATGCTTGCCTTGCCGTCTTCATACTCAAGAGGCTCGGGCGCCTTGAAGCCCTGGGATTCAAGCTCTTCGCTCAGCACCGCCTGTATCGCGTCAAATGCATTCTGAACATTTGCGCCTAGAATCTTATTATCCATCATTTTCTCCCGTAATCCGTTTTTATGCAATGTAGAGTATATCATATATAAGAGCAATTGACAATAAGCCATTGGCTGGCGGCTAAGCGACGCGCGCAGCGCAGAGTGCTGAGAGGATAGCTGATAAATAAGAAGCCTTCATTTTTCCTTTGTCCTTAATTGTCAATTATCCATTATCAATTGTCAATTGTCTTTATGTATGATATACTAACAACTTGAAAATGGGATATTTCAAGTTGAAGGAGTGACGCTTATGTCTGATAAAAAACTTAATCTTGCGATTGTTTTCGGCGGGGTTTCCTCAGAGCACGAGGTTTCAAGAATGTCTGCCACGTCGATTCTTAATAATTACTCCAAAGAGAAGTATATTCCTTATATTATCGGCATAACGAAGGACGGGCGCTGGCTCCTCTATGAAGGTGATATTGATAAGATAGTCGACGGCTCATGGGAGAATGACAAAGTCACGCCCGCGTTTTTCTCGCCGGACAAAAGCATGAAGAGCTTAATTATCGTGCGCGGCGAAAAGGCGGAAAGAGTGCCGATTGACGTCATCTTCCCTGTGCTGCACGGCAAAAACGGCGAAGACGGCACGATTCAAGGGCTTTTCGAGATGAGCGGAATTCCGTACGTCGGCTGTGACACTTTCTCCTCCGCCGTGTGCATGGACAAGGCTGTGACGCACTCGCTGCTCAGTGCTGCGAACATTGAGCAGACACATTATCTTTGGTTCTACGCTGACAGATACTTCGCAAATCCCGAAAAAACTAAGAACAGAATTGCGGCAAGACTGAATTTCCCTGTATTTGTCAAACCGGCCAACGCGGGATCTTCGGTGGGAGTGAGCAAGGTGAATTCGGCAGAAGAACTGGATGAGGCTGTGAGAAAGGCCGCGAAGGAGGACAAGAAAATCCTCGTGGAAGACGGAGTTACCGGCAAAGAGGTAGAGTGCGCTGTGCTTGGCAACAGGCAGACCGCCGAGGCCTCGATAGTCGGGGAGATTGGAGCTTCCGCCGAGTTTTATGATTACGACGATAAGTATATCAACGGTACATCGGAGCAGATAATTCCCGCCACGATAGACGATGAGACGGCGGAGAGAATCCGTGAAATCGCGGTGAGGGCGTTCAGATTGCTGGGCTGCTCGGGCTTGGCGAGGGTGGATTTCTTCGTCGATGAGCAGAAGAAGATTATCCTCAATGAGGTCAACACCATGCCCGGCTTCACGCATATAAGCATGTACCCCATGCTGTGGGAGGCGATGGGCGTCTCCTATACGGAATTGATTGACAGGTTGGTTGCATGCGCTGTTGAGGACAATTGACAGTAAGCGTAGCGCTACACGAAGTGCATAGTCAACGAAATGTAGGGAGTGACGACCTCGGCACTCCGTGACAAGGCAAAGGAGCAATATATGGATAACAGGCCTATCGGCGTTTTTGATTCGGGGCTTGGCGGGCTGACCGCCGAGCGTGAGCTTGAGCGCCTGCTTCCGAATGAAAGCATCATATATTTCGGCGACACCGGGCGCGTGCCTTACGGCACAAAAAGCCCTCAGACCGTCACGGCATATGCAAGGCAAGCCGTCGCTTTTTTGAAAAGCAAGGGTGTGAAGGCTATTCTTGCGGCGTGCGGCACAGTCAGCTCCGTTGGAAATTCAGCCGGCGAGAACAGCGGCCTGCCCTATTTCAACGTGCTCAGCCCGACGGTGCGGGCGGCGGCGGAATCCACGCGGAGCAAGACGAAAAGAGTGGGTGTGATTGCCACGCCCGCGACGATTCGCAGCGAGGCGTACGGAAAGCTGCTTATGGAGCTCGACGCCACGATTGATGTCTTTGAGCTGGCCACACCGCTGCTCGTGCCGACTGTCGAGGCGGGCTTCACATCATATGACGATGAGCTGGTCAGCGTGGTGGTGAGGCGCAGTTTGGAGCCGCTTCTGGATAAAGAGATTGACACGCTGATTTTGGGCTGCACTCATTATCCGATTATTTCTGAGGCTATCGGAAAGGCAATCGGGCGTGATGTGAGGCTCATCAACAGCGGAAAAGAGGCAGCGGCGGCGCTTTCAAAGCATCTTGACGCTGCGGATATGCTGCACGATGAAGGCCCGCACGAGCGCCTCTTCTATGTGAGCGACGTGCCGCAGAATTTTTCGGACGCCGCGGAGATTTTTCTCGGGCACAGCGTTGAAGGGCAAAAAATCAATATAGAGGAATACTGAAATGGAAAAGCGGATTAACAAGGAAAATTTTGATATATCAATAATCGGGCGGCAGACGTATGAGGAAAACTCAGACGTCATTGAGGTGAACACCTCGGGCAGCTACACGAAAAAGGGCGACACGCGGTATATTCGGTATAAGGAATACGGAATTGACGGCGCAGACGAAGAGATGACGAACACGATTAAGGTTGAGGACGGCAAGGTCACGCTGATTCGCCAGAACTCAGCGACGCGGCTGATTATGGAGCCCGGCAAGCGCCATCTGTGCTTGTACGAGACCGGCTTTGGAAATCTGACTGTCGGGATATTCACCGATTTCATAAAATCCACACTTAAGGACAGCGGCGGCAGGCTCGACATACGCTATACGATTGACGTGGATTCTAACCTTTCGAGCGTGAATGTGCTGACGGCCAAGGTTCGCCGCAAAAAGCCCGATTTAATCAAGGATATTGAAGCATAAGGAGAAATTTATGTCTCATGTGGTAAGAGAAGCGAAAGAAGAATTAAAAACAGCGATTATTTCGGCTTTGCGTGAAGCGATTTCGGCGGGCAAGCTCATAGAGGCGGAGCTTCCGGGAATCGTGCTTGAAGTGCCGGCTGACACGGTGCACGGCGATATTTCGTGCAACATCGCAATGGCGGGCGCACGGGCTTTTCGTGCGGCGCCGCAGGCCATAGCGAAAATAATCGTGGATGGAATCAGCCTTGAAACCACATATTTTGAGAGGTGCGAGGTCGCCGGGCCCGGCTTCATCAATTTTTTCTATAAGCGAGATTTTTATTCCGATGTTCTGCTTGATGCGCTGAAGCTCGAAAAGGATTACGGGCGCTCTGATTTCGGCGGCGGCAAAAAGGT
>DBCZ01000045.1 GCA_002293315.1 Ruminococcaceae bacterium UBA945 | reverse complement strand
ATTAAATCAAACTTCTCACTTAAAAAGGCTCTCTCCACCGTCTTCCTGACTGCCGCGTAATTCACGGTGTCAGCTAAATTATCGCTCCCCTTCGCCTTAGATAAATCCGCAAAAAGAGTAATATCAAGCAGGAATTTCTGCCCTTTCTCCTTTTCCTCCGGATTTACCCCGTGATACGCGAAAATCTCAAGCCCGGAAATGACTATTTTATCCATCACTTCTCCTCTGCCTCATTACTGCATCCGCAAGAGCCGCAGCCTGCCTTGCCTTCTTAACATTGTGTACTCTCAAAATATCTGCTCCGAAAATCTGTGAAACCGTGTGCGCACCGATTGTTCCTGCGTCTCTCTCAAAGGCTTCGGTGTCCGTTTTTACTCCCTCTGAAATCGCCTGCCTGACAACTCTTTTTCTTGAAGCGCCAATCAGCAAGGTACTGTCCGAAATTTTGTACATCTCCGGATTCGCAAGCAAAATCAAATTCTCCTCATACGTTTTCCCGAAGCCTATTCCCGGGTCAAAGCAAAGCCTTTCAGGGGCAATTCCGAATCTTTCTGCGGCATTTTTGCGTTCAAAAAAGAAATTTCGCGCCCTTTTGACAATATCTCCGTGTTCGCCGGTTTCTCCGCCGAAGGGGTACATAATCACACAGCCCGCGCCGCTTGCCGATGCAACCTCAAGCATTTCATTACCGAATCCGCTCACGTCATTTATTATGTGAGCGCCCGCTTTAAGCGCTTTCTCAGCGACCGAGGGATAAAAGGTGTCAACTGAAATTACAGCTTTGGTCTCTGCCGAAATCAAGCTCAATGCTTCGGAAATTCGCTCCCATTCCTCTCCCGCGGAAATCCGCGAAAACCCCGGGCGCGTGGACTGCCCGCCAATATCAATGATGTCTGCACCGTCAGCCAGCATTTGTCTGGCGGCCTCAAGCGCGTGTGAAGCATTTGCGAATTTCCCGCCATCAGAAAAGGAATCGGGCGTGAGATTCAAAATACCCATTATATTGGTGCGATTCAGCGGCATTTTTACATCGCGCGCACAGAAAAATCTCTCATCCCTCATCTTCATTCCCTCGAAAGCAACGCCATCACTTCCGCTCTGGTGCGTGGGTCTGAGCGCATTGAGCCGCGAATTGCCGAGGTCTCGGTCTTCGCGCCGGCGGCACGCGCTCCTCGCATCGTCATGCAGAGATGCTCAGCCTCAATGAAAACAGCAACACCCTTCGGGTTCAAATTCTCATATAGGAAATCCGCGATTTCTCCCGTAAGCCGTTCCTGCACTTGAGGTTTTCTTGCAAAAGAATCCACAATTCTTGCCACCTTTGAAAGCCCGATAATCCGCTCATTTCGAGGTATATACGCGACATGTGCTCTTCCTATAAACGGCAAAAGATGATGCTCGCACACGGAATACATTGGTATGTCTTTAATCAATACAAGCTCCTCGTGTTCACCGCCCTCGTCAAAGATTTTCAAATGCTCGCGTGGGTCTGCATTGAGGCCGGAGAAGATTTCCTCCAGCATATCGGCCACGCGCCTCGGCGTTTCGAGAAGCCCGGGCCTTGATACATCCTCGCCGACTGCCTCGAGAATTTCCTTGACTGCTTTCATGATTTTCTCTCTGTCCAAAATTTTACCCTCCGAGTAAATCCTTAATTATCTCTCCTGCCATAATCATGCCCATAACAGGCGGCACATATGATATACTCCCCGGCGCCGGACGCCCTGAAAAACGATTCTCATCAAATGTCTCTATTTGATTGGCCTTTTCCTTAGAATACACCACTTTCACACCTGTTATTCCCAGCTTTCTCAGCTCCTGCCTCATAACACGCGCAAGAGGGTCTTCTCTTGTTTCAGCTATGTCTGAAACGATGAATCCAGTTGCGTCAAGCTTATTCCCGGCGCCCATTGCACAAACAACTTTTTTGTTCGCTTGTTTCGCTCTTTTAATGATTTCCAGCTTGCTCGAAACAGTATCTATAGCGTCTGCTATATAATCAAAACGAGAAAAATCCATATCGCTTTCCCTTGTGAAAAATTCAGAAATCGCATGAACCTTCGCTTCAGGATTGATATCCGAAATTCTGGACATCATCACCTCCGCCTTCTTTTCACCAATAGTGCTTTCAAGAGCAATTATCTGCCTGTTTATGTTGCTTCTGGCAACCGTATCTCCGTCAATAATTGTAAGCTCACCGATGCCCGCCCTGCACAAAGCTTCAATCAGATGCCCACCGACACCGCCGATGCCGAAAACTGCTACATGGCTGCTTTGCAGCTTTCTCAGCCCCTCTTCACCAATCAGCATTTTCTCCCTGACAAATCTTTCACTCATCATGCTCACTCCGCTTTGCGCTTGCAACGCAAAGCCCTCTGACTTCGCTTGCTCCCGCATTCTTAAGTGCTTTCGCGCATTCGCAGATAGTCGCGCCGGTTGTTACCAGATCATCTATAAGAAGAATTGTCTTCCCCGCAATGTCTCCGCTAACAGTGAATACTCCGCGGACGTTCAGTTTTCTTTCCTCCGCCTTAAGCTTTGACTGCTGGTGATTATCGCTTACCTTTGAAAGTTCCTTTTCACATGGAACTCCCATCGCTTTCGCGATATTCTTCGCTAGAAGTTCACTTTGGTTATAGCCTCTTTTGCGCTCTTTTTCAGGCATCATCGGGACAAATGCAATAATGTCAGGTCGGAATTCGCCGTTGATTTCCAGCATTAAAGCAGCCATCTGAATCCCCAATGCATACTTGCCCTCAAACTTAAATTTGTGGAAGCTGCGCCTGAAACCCCCTGTATATTCCAGCGGCGCAAAGCAAGAAAAATCCTCACCGTCTATTTCAAAGGCTCTCTCTATTCTTCGTACCTTTCCCCTGCACGCCTCGCAAACCGGCGCGCTGACTGCCTTCCCGCATATCAGGCATCTGGAAGGAAACAGAATTGCCATAGCCTTGCTAAATAAACTCACTGAAGCCTCACCTCGATTTTAGGCTCGGTATTCCTCAGAAGAATCCCCAAATCCGTCTCCATTGTGCTTGCCCCGCTCACATCTTTCACGGAATCTATCCCGCAAAGGCGCACATCCGGCGTTCCACCGCTGAATTCAATGGTAATTCTGTTTCCGGCTCGCTTGGCCTTCATTGAGATACACTCAGCGCCGTTTCTGCCATAAACCGTGTAGCTCGCCTCCTTGCCGTCCTTCAATGCATATAGGCGCATTTCCAAGCCATCGACATAATCATAATCGGCGAGCACATCGTTTGCCCCGAACGGAACGATGCTGTTCTCGCGTGCAAAAAGCGGCAGACTGAGATAGTCATATTTCTCCTTATACCATGAGGCACCTTCCCTGATTTCTCCGGAAAGCAGATGCGTCCATGTCCCTCTTGGAAGATAAAACTCCGCCACACTATCTTCGCGGAAAACAGGCGCAACGAGTATGCTCCGGCCCAGCATATACTGTGTATCTATGTCGAGGCAGGTTCGGTCTTCCTCAAATTCCAGTAGCATCGCCCTCATCGACGGAACCCCTGTTTTGCTTGTCTCGCACGCGGCTGAATAAATATACGGCATGAGTCTGCACTTCAAATTCGTAAACTTTCTGACTACATCCACCGCCTCATCACCAAACAGCCACGGCACTCTATATGAGCTGCTTCCGTGAAGTCTGCTATGCGTGGAAAGCAGCCCGAATGCCGCCCAGCGCTTGTATAAATCCGGAGTAGCGGTGTTCTCAAACCCGCCTATATCGTGGCTCCAGAAGCCAAAGCCCGAGAGCGTGAGCGAAAGCCCACCGCGCAGGCTCTCCGCCATTGAGGGGTAGGTTGAGTCACAGTCGCCGCCCCAATGCACCGGGAATTTCTGCCCGCCCGCCGTGGCACTTCTCGCAAAAACCACCGCGTCTCCTTCTCCGCGCTCCTTCACGAGCAAATCAAATACCGCTTTATTGTATAAATATGAATAATAATTGTGCATGCCTCGCGTATCTGAATTATCATAATATTTCACATTTTCAAACGGGATTCTCTCGCCGAAATCCGTCTTGAAGCAATCCACCCCCTGGTCAAGCAGTGCCTTGAGCTTGCTCAGATACCATGCCTTTGCCTGCGGGTTCGTGAAATCCACAACACCCATCGCCGCCTGCCATTTATCCCACTGCCAAACGCTTCCGTCTGCCTTTTTAATTAGATAGCCGTTCTCCATGGCCTCCTTAAAAAGCGGAGATTTCTGCCCTATATAAGGATTTATCCATACGCAAATCTTTAATCCCCGGCTCTTTAAGCGCCGCAGCATTGCATCCACATCAGGGAACATCGCGTCATCCCACGTGAAATTGCACCACTCATATTCCCTCATCCAGAAGCAATCATAATGGAAGACGTGCAGAGGGCAATTGCGTTCTGCCATGCCGTCAATGAAGCTCGTTACGGTGCGCTCGTCGTAGTCTGTCGTGAAAGAAGTTGTGAGCCACAGCCCGAAGCTCCATGCCGGAGGAAGTGCGGGGCGGCCTGTCAATCCCGTATATTTATTCAGTATCTCCTTGCGGGTGTTTCCCCCGATTATCACATACCTCAGCTTCTCACCGGGCACACTGAACTGCACTCTTGACACCACCTCAGAGGCCAGTTCAAACGAAACCCTCTCGGTGTGGTTCACAAATACGCCGTAATTATTGCTCGAAAGGTAGAACGGCACATTTTTATAGCTCTGCTCCGAGGCTGTGCCTCCGTCCTCGTTCCAGATATCCACCACCTGCCCGTTTTTCACAAAAGGCGTGAACCTCTCGCCGAGCCCGTATATCTTCTCGGCAACGCCGAGGTCGAGCTGCTCAAGCATGAAATTCCCCTCGGGCGTTTGCGCGTATCCTGTGCGGCGCATGCCCGTCGAGGTCAAATACCTGCCGTCATAGGAATAAGCAATCGCGAATTCGTCCAGCGAAACCCGTGCCTCTGTCTTCCCGCTTGCTATAATCAGCGCGTTTTCTTCCTCGCGCACGTCGAGCTTCAGCTTAGCATCATTGATTTCAAACCGCGGTGCATTGTTAAGGCCGCCCTCAAAATGTGTGATTTCAAGCGCCAAGATTTCTTTCGCTGGCGATGTGAATTTCAGGTTGAGCAGGGGGCCGTCGAGCGTCATGCCTCTGTGCGCAACCTTAAACGGCGGGCAGTAAAGCGTCACTGCGTCCTCCGAGATGTCATAAGACCTCACCTCGGCTATGTTATGCACCGTTACGCCCTCTCTTTTTAGCCAGTGACCGTTAGAAAATTTCATATTCTCTCACTATCCTTTCGCTCTGAAATCAGCAAGCCGCACCTTATAGGCTTCCTCCACTTCACTTTCAAGTGCAACATGCGGGCGCAGCCCCATTCTTTGAAGCAGATTTTTGGTGAAATCCGGGTTCATTATCAGCAGCGGCCCGACAAGATATGTGCCGAAGAAATTGTTCCTCACAATCCCCTCTACTTTGCTTTTGCAGTTCATGCCAACACCCTTAATCACCTTGGCAAAGCCCTCGGTTTCCGCCAGCTTTCCGACCGGATAACTCATTGAGAACTGCGTCTTGAAGCCTATGATTTTCTCGCCCTCAAACTCGCCTCTGAAATTGCTGTTATGCCTGTGCCACATATCCCGCCTTGCGTAATACGGCAAAATATTGAGGCCCATGATTCTCCTGCCGCCATCTTCAATATGCTCAAACAGCACCTCCATCGCGTTGCCGGTGAACAAAAAAGCCACTCCTTTTTCGATTAGCTCCTGAATTCTCTCCCTGTGCGGCAAGAGCTTTTCAATTATCCTCTCCTGCGCGCGCTCCGTTGTGGGTCCCATATAGATTAAGTCTATATCCTCGCTTACAAACCTTGGCTCTTCAGTGAGCGTAGTCGAAATGAACTCCGCCTCGGGCAGGCATCTCTTGAGGTAAGCCATATTCGCAAGGTCACCGAAGAGGTTGCAAAATTCCGGGAAAAGTATCTCAATTCTCATCTGTCTTCTCCCCGCTTATCCTTGTAATAATTTCGTCTTTTATCACATCGGCCAGTTCTACCGTATAGACATCATAGAGCACAAATACGCTCTCCACATCATCAATGTCAAGCATTTTCGCCGCATTGTTTTCATTCTTTATATGCACAATTCTCTCCTCCGGCACTCCGGCCATCAAGAGGCGCACATAGACGTCCCAGTGGCGGGCACCGGCCGTGACTATCCGCGATATATCCGGGCTGTTCAGAAACTCAAAGTCTGTGTCGTAATACCACGCGATATTCTCAACGGATTTCTTCGCGTCGAGATAATCGTCAAGCAGGAGAATAACCGCCTTCTTCCCGGGGTAATTTCTCACATTTTCAAAGCTGCGAGAGCAGGCCACAGGATTCTGCCCCTTTGCGAGGTGGAGGATAATCTTTTTCCCGTTCGCCTCTGTCTCGTTATATCTCGTCTCGTTTATGGAAAGAGCCGCCATTTTTTCGGCGATTTCATCCTCCGATATGCCGAATTCCCTCAAGAAAGTGATTGCCGAGAGCGAATTGTATATATTTATGAGGCTGCTGTTGAGAAGCGGATAAACATACTCCTTCTCCGCGCTTTTTACAGTTATCTCTTTTCTCTCCTCGTCAATATTCTCAACCGTATAATCCAGTTCCGGTGATGTGAATCCGCAGCCTTCGCAGTATGCCCTGCCTATGTGGTGGTATCTGATAAATTCCCATGAAAGCTCTTTGCCGCATACCGGGCATGCGGTTATATCCATGACAATGTTTTTCCGCTCAGCGGTCTCGCCGTCCCTGCGCGGAATTCCGAACAGCACACGCTCATTGTGTGGCTTAACCGAGCTGCAAAGCAAATCGTCGCCATTCAGAATCAGCCTTGTTGTATCGGGGATATATTCATTCAGTATATCCAAGATGAATTCCGTGTGTGCGTTTCGTTTATATGAATCGCGGAAAATATTCGTCACAAGAAGCATGTCCGGCTTGATATACGGCAGAATTCGCGGCGAGCTTCTCTCATCCAGCTCAAAGATGGCCAAATCCCTCTTAGGCTTGCCCCAGAAACGGGATTCGGCTATAAGCGACGATGCCACGCCCGTGTGGACGTTCGTCCCCTCACGGTTGCAGACAAAGGAGTATCCCAAATCCTCTAAAACGTCTTCTATGATGTTTGAGACGGTCGTCTTGCCGTTTGTGCCCGTAATGCCCAGAATCGTCTTCGGCTTCGGTATTCTTTCGAGAAAATCCGGGCAGAGAATTATCGCCCACGAGCCCGGCATAGACGTTCCCTTGCGCCCGATGAGCTTCAAGACCAGGGCCGTGCAGCGCGCGAAAAATATGGCAAAATAGAATCTCAGCTGTCCAAACATTCCATATCCTCATTCCGATAAATTCCCGCAAAATCAAATTCAGCGTGGAAATAATAATACCATTTTTTGCCCCGTTTTTCAAGTTCTGCCGCATATTGACCTTTCATGCTTTTTGATGTATCATATCATATAAATATTGCTTAGCAATGAATTCCTTGTTACCGGCTAAGTGTGTGTAATGATTCAGCTTTATGTAAAACTTCCGGTAGGTGGTGTATGGATTGAGGGTTGCAGTTTTTCAGTTTGCCAGTTGCGATGACATTGACTCCAATTTTGCTAAAATCAGAAAAGCTGTAGCTGAAGCTTCGGAGAAAAAAGTCCGGCTTCTTGTTTTCCATGAATGTGCCGCCTGCGGTTATCCTCCGATTGAGCTATCTGACGTTGATAGTATTGATTTCCTGCTCCTTGAAACACGCGTCAGGGAAGTGCAGGAACTGGCCAAAACACATGGCATGCATATAGTTTTAGGGATTATCAAAAAAGAACATAACATGAGATATAATTCATTACTGATAATAAGCCCTGACGGAGAAGTTATCGGCAGCTACGATAAACGGGCGTTATGGGGCTGGGATACAGATAATTTTTCTAGGGGCAGCTCATTGGGTGTTGTCGAAATTGACGATTTAGTAATTGGCTTTCGGATATGCTTTGAAGTACGTTTTCCCGAGTATTTCAGGGAGTTGTTCGTTCGGAAAGCCGATTTGTGCTTTGTCAGTTTTTCGGATGTTTCCGAAAATGAGTTGCCTGAGCGTTACGAATTGATAAAGGCACATCTCAGAACGAGGGCTGTTGAAAATGTAATGACAGTCATATCGGTAAACAGTCTCTCTGATTATCAAGCGGCCCCTACCGCTGTATTTGACATAAACGGGAATATAGTTTCAGAAGCGCCGAAAAACGAGGAATATCTTTTAGTCTTTGATTATTCAAAACCGGAAATTGAATTCGGAGCAAAAGGAAGAATTCAAAACTCATATGAGGCAATGCACCTTGTCAACTGAACCATCTGCCAGAAGCATTTGGGTTTGTGCAAGGTTAAATTTAATTATCAAATCATAGAAAATTTTGGAGGTTGAAATGAAAACTTTACCTGTTGCAGTTCAAGTTTATTCGGTGCGCGGAGACGCGGAGCGCGATTTCAAGGGTTCGATTCAGAAGATTAAGGACATCGGCTATGACGCCGTTGAGCTGGCCGGCCTTTACGGCATGAGCGGCGCGGAGGTCAAGGCAATTCTCGATGAGGTCGGCATTTCCGCCATCTCGGCGCATGTGCCTTTCAAGGAGCTTCTCAACGATATGGACGGCACGATAGACCAGTATGCCACCATCGGCGTGAAGTATATTGCCATTCCTTATCTTGAGGAGGATGACCGCCCCGGCACGCCGAAGTTCGAAGACAATGTGAAGGAGTTCGAGGAAATCGGCAAAGCCTGCAAAGCGAAGGGCATTCAGACGCTCTATCACAACCATGATTTCGAGTTTGCCAAGATGCCCGACGGACGCTACGCGCTCGACTATATCTACGATACAATCCCCGCGGATATTCTGCAAACTGAAATCGACACCTGCTGGGTGAACGTCGCAGGGGAGAACCCCGCCGACTACGTCCGCAAATACACAGGCCGTTCTCCTGTTGTTCATCTCAAGGACTTCCACAAGGAGGGCAGGCCCGCCAATATGTATGAACTGATTGGCACCGACGTAAAGAAGGATGAAGAGAGCGCCGGAAAGTTTGAGTTCCGCCCTGTGGGCTATGGTATGCAGGATTTCCCGTCAATCCTCGAGGCTTCCATTGACGCCGGAGCACAATGGGTCGTCGTGGAGCAGGATCAAGCCTATGAGCGCACTCCGTTTGAGGCCATCACGCTCTCAAGAGAGTATCTTAAATCGCTCGGCTGGTAAAAACCGCATTACTAAAGGCTGCTGAAAAGCAGCCTTTTTTATATGTATTTTTGCATGATGTATGCGTCTGTATATTCCCCGTTTATCTTGAAAAAGGCTTTGTGCGTCGCCATAATTTTAAAGCCGAGGTGTTTATAAAGGCCGATTCCCCTGGTGTTATCCACCTTCACCTCAAGCTCGATAATCTCCGCGCCTATACCCCTTGCAAAGGCAATCAGCTCTTCTATCACTGCCTTTGCGATGCCCTGCCCCCAGAAGGCTTTCTTCGCGGTGATTCCGAAGCTCGCGCGATGTCTGCCTCTGGGTCTTGTCGTAACTATGTGTATATCACCCATCGCCGCAAGCTCTCCGTCGCATTTTGCGATGAGCATCAGCGCCGATTCATTATTCTCCTGCGCCCTGAGGAAATTTCTTTCTCCTTCGAGAGTGAAGCTCTTTGTGCCTTCTTCGACGAAAAGATTGTCAGATTCCGCTCCCACTATATCCATATAAGCAAGAATTTCCTCCGCGTCATTCGCGGTTGCCTCGGATATATTTATTCCGCGTCCGTCCTTAATCTTAAGCACTCTTTCAGCATATTTCATCACTTTCACTCCATATTCTCACTTCTGAAGGCCATCGGCAACAGTTCCCCGAGCATCAAGCCTTTGGGTTGACCGTTCTTTTGTATAATCACGCTGAAGCTGTCTTTGCAGAATTCCGCCATGACCTGTCTGCATACGCCGCATGGCGTGCAGTCGCCTGACGGCTCCTCATCTGCCTTGCCGCCCGCGATTGCAATCGCCTCAAACTCAATTTCCCCCTCGCTGACTGCTTTGAAAAACGCGGTACGTTCCGCGCAATTAGTTGCGGAAAACGCGGCATTCTCTATGTTTGTGCCGGTGAAGATTTTACCATTCCCGCACAGCAGCGCCGCGCCGACGGCATAGCCCGAATATGGGCTGTATGAGCTTTTTCTCGCCTCCGCAGCCTTTTCCCACAGGGTTTCAATATTCATACCTCAGCAGAATCCTCTCTTTATTATTTCTTCAAGCCCGGCTCTTGTCGGCAGACCCTCGTTATCGCTCACATGCGTTATCTGAATAGCCCCGATAGCAAGCCCGCGCCTCGTCGCTTCCTTGAGGCTCAAGCCCTCTGCCAAGGCGCTTATCACGCCGGCGGCAAAGCCGTCTCCGGCGCCGACTGTGTCAACTATATTCCTCACTGTGAAAGCAGGCAAATGCCCGTTTTCGCCACCCTTTTCCGAGAAAAACGCGCCCTTGTCCCCAAGCTTCACGGCAACCATTCTCGCCCCCCGGTCATGGTAGAACGCGGCAATGCCTTGCTCATCTTCTTTGCCCGTCAGGGTTCCCCCCTCGCTTATCCCCGGGAGGATTAAATCGGCGCTCTGCGCGATTCTGTTCAGCGTTTCAATCATAATTGCTTCGCTTTGCCAAAGCTGGCGCCTCAGGTTCGGGTCAAACGAGATGAACATTTTTTCACCCTTCGCCCGCTCTATCAATCTCTCCACCGCCCCCAAAGCCGAAGCCGAGACAGCCGGCGTTATCCCGGTGACGTGCAGCCACTCGCAGCCCGATAAATCAAGCGTATCAACATCTTCAGCGCTCATTTTAGATGCCGCTGAGCCTCGCCTGTAATAAGCGATTTCCGGGTCGCCCGCCTCGGTTTTCCCCTTGAGCATAAGCCCTGTGATCTCCTCTGAATCAGTCAAAACGAAGTCATCAAGAATTCCGTTTGCCTTGATGGCGTTCCTGATTTTCACGCCCAGTGGGTCGCCCCCTAACTTCGTGAAATACAGCGCCTCATGCCCCAGGCGCGAAAGCCCCGTCGCAACGTTGAATTCCGCCCCTGCTACAGAGCACGAAAAGCTGTCTGCATCCGAGAGCGCGCTTACTTTATTGGAAATAAAAAGCCCCATCGGCTCACCCATCATTATTATTCTCATAGCTTCCTCAAACAGTCGTTTTTATTAGCTCCGCCTTGCCGCTTATCTTGATTTTCCCCGCATCGGCGGGAATAAAAAAGCTTTCTCCCGAAGAAAACTCCACCTCATTTTCCGTGCCGGTTATCCTTCCGTTCCCGCTGACGGAAATCAGCGAAACAAAGCTATCGGCACCGACGATTATTTCCTCCGCACCATCTATGCAAAGCTTTTCGGCCGTGAAATATTCGCATTTTGCAAGAAGCTTTTCCTCGTTATTTTGACTATCCTCTATTTCAGACGGCGCCAGCATGGACACCTCCAGTGCCTTCTCTACATGCAGCTCGCGAAGCTTGCCGTCATCGCCGCGCCTGCCGTAATCATATACTCTGTATGTGGTGTTGGAGTTCTGCTGAACCTCACAGACTAAAATCCCCGCGCCGATGGCGTGAACCGTGCCCGCTTCGATGAAAAACACGTCGCCCTTATGCACCTCCACCTTTCTGAGTATTTCGGTGAGTGTGTTATCCTTCACGCGTCTTGCAAATTCCTCCTTGCTCACCTCTCTGTTCACGCCGAAGAAAAGCGATGCGCCTGCGTCACAATCCACGACATACCACATTTCGGTTTTGCCGTATTCTCCCTCAACCCGCAAAGCGTATTCGTCCGTGGGATGCACCTGAACGGAAAGCGGCTCCTTTGCGTCGATAAATTTGATAAGAACAGGGAAATTATCAAATGTTTCGCAATCTTTGCCGAGAATTCCTTTCCCGTTTTTTTCTATATATTCGCTTAACGTCAGCCCGTCAAATTCTCCCCCGGAAATCCTGCTCTCGCCCGCAGGGTGAGCGGAGAGCTCCCAGCTTTCGGCAAGCCGCGGCAAATCACTCTCTTTGCCGTATTTATCGCGAAGCTTCGTGCCTCCCCATAGATAGTCCTTAAATGCGGGGCTCAGTTTTTCAATTTTCATAGCTCCTCCTAAACATTCGCGTTAACCGCGCCGATTATCGCTGCCGCAGCATTTCCCGCCGTATCTATGCCGCCTTCGCCCTCCTCCACCATTATAACGAACGCGTAAGGCGTCTCGGGGTTCGCCGAGAACCCGACAAACCAGCAGGTCGGCTTCTTGCCGTCAAGCTCCGCAGTGCCGCTTTTCGCGCAGATTTGCATGCCGTCAGGGAACAGCCAGTCGCCGTAATACTCCTCCACGTTGTTGCGCAGCATAGCCTTTAGCTCCGAGGCCTCGGAGGCCGTTGTCAGGCGCTTATCGGTGGAGTCAAGCGCGCCGAATAAGTCAAGAGAATCGGTCAGCCGCGGCTCGACGTATGTTCCGCCATTGGCGATTGCCCCCATCAACGCAAGCATGTGGTATGGGTTCGCCAGCGTCGTATACTGCCCGACGCCCGCCCAGCCGAGCTGATTCGCGCCCGCCGCCGAAAGGTCGATGAAGCTCGGCTCACACTTAATATCGCCGAAGCTCAGGCTCTCACCGAAGCCCATTTCCTCAGCCTTTTTCTGAAGCCTCTCCGCGCCGATTTCATTTGCCAGCAGCGCATAATACACATTGCAGGAATTCCCAAAGGCTTGATACGCGTTTTGCGCGCCATGCGTGCCGAGGCAGGTTATCCTTGAACCGCCTATCTCAACAGAGCCCTCGCAGTTATACTCCTTGCTCTGCCAGGTATCGGGCCACAGCTCCATCGCGGCAGCCTCGGTGACTATCTTGAAAATCGAGCCCGGCACAAACCTCTGTGAAAGCACCTTATCCAGAAAAACCCCTTTATAGGCTTCGCTCGTCTGCAAGTCCTCGGGGATATTCATCGGGTCATAAGCAGGCTTGCTGACCTTGCTTATTACATCCCCATTCGTGTAATCATATACAATCACCGCGCCGTTCCTGTCACCGAGCGCATTATATGCCGCCTCGTTCACCGCCGAGCTGATTGTCAGCTTCAGATTGCCTCCCAGCGAATTCAGCACGGTGTTATTTACGCCGGTGATGAAATTATAGCCCGTGAGGTTCGCGCGCATCGTCGCCTGAACGCTCGTGCTTATCATCCCGTCTGTGTCCCCCACGGTGTGCAGCAATGAGCGCCGAACGGTTTCGTTCTCGCTGTAAACCCGCACATCGCCCTCGGTTTTAGCTAAGATATTCCCGTCTCTGTCGGTTATCTCGCCGAGGTTTGAGGTGCCGAGGTGATAATTATACGGCTGCATTGCCCATTTCCCGCCGTTCATGAGCAGGCTGATCACAAGCCAAACCGCACCCGCGATGAACAGGCAGAGCAAAATATATAAAACTATCGAGCGTTTTCCTACTGTTCTCATTATTACCTCTCGGCTCTCGCCTGACGTCTTCTCTGCTTTTGCCTCTCTCTTTCGCGTTCTCTCATCGCCGTTTCGCGCTCATATCTGAGCTTTTCCTCGTTCATGTGCGCTTTTTCCTCTTTTCTCGACATACGCTTCGCCGCGTATGTCCGCTCATCCGAGGCCTTCAGAAATGACATAATCCCCCAGCAGGCCATCACGCTTGAGCCGCCCGAGCTGATAAACGGCAGCGTCACACCCGTGAGGGGAATGATATCCGCCGAGCCGAACACATTCAGGCAGGTTTGGAATATCAACAGCCCCGCCGCCGCACAAGAGGCGATTGAATAAAACGTGGAGCGGCTTCTCGTAACGTCGGCTCGCGCGTAGAGTATAAACAACGCTATCGCGAAGAGAATCACCAAGCCCAGCAGCAAGCCGTTTTCCTCACATATCAGGCCGAAGACCAAATCGCTGTCAAACGCTGGTATCCCGACGAAGCCCGTGTTGCCCACGCCCACGCCTAAAAGCCCGCCGCTCGCCATATATGTGAGCATTCTCGTCTGCTGATAACCCGTGTCGTTGATGTCCTCCCAAATATGCCCCCAGTTGAGGAAGCGCTCCATTACATACGGGCGGAAGTAAAGAATCAACACCACCCCTGCCACGGCTGCTGCTATCACAAGCGCAATCGTCCTCACGCTGCCTGAGCGCATGAAGGCTATAATCAGAAACGCCGCGAAGAAAATCAGCGCGGTTCCGAAGTCTCTCATATAGAAGAGGAACGCGAGGCAAACGCCCGCAAAAATGAGGAACATCGTGATGTTCTTCTTCGTTTGCAGTTTATAGAGCGAGCCCGCACCGAACGCGATGAAGGCTATCTTAATCAGCTCTGACGGCTGAAAGCTTACCGGCCCGATATATATCCAGTTCTTTGCGCCCCCCATGACCGTTCCGAAAACCACATTGATTAAAAACAGCGCGATTGCCGCACCCGCGATATATATCTGATATTTCTCCACCCTGTCTATATTTGCCATAAACCATGTCAAGACGCAGAAAATCACGATGCCGATAAGCATCGCGGCAAGCTGCGTGTATACGCCGTCCATGTCATGCCCGGCAAGTGTCATCACGCCTATTCCGCTGAGCATATATGCCACGGTTTCTATCTCAAAGCTTACGCGCTTGAGAGCGAGCGTCGAATAGGCGAAGAGTGCCCAGCCCAACACGAACACAATGCCGAACGGGATAAACGCGTCAAACTTGATTTCGCCTGTGCCGATGAAAAGCTGAACCGCCAGCAGCAGAATTACCATCGTGGCTGTGAACATCAGCCTGAACGGAGACGCCGCCTTACTTGAAAAGCCTCGGAAAATCCGCTTCTTTTCCGGTGCGGAATCCGCCTTGGCGAGCATGAGCTTGGTATGCCCGAACCTCATCTCGTCGCCTATGCCTATAACCTTCTGCTCACTGATTTTCTTGCCGTTCACGAAAACCCCGCCCGCAGATTCGGTATCGCAGATTATCCAGCCCTCTTCCCTGCGCATGAGAACAGCATGGTCACGCGAGACAGTGGTGTCCGGCAAAACTATGTCACAGCTTTTGCTGCGGCCGATTGAATTCTCCCAGTGAAGCACGGCATATTTCGTCTTTGAGGCATGGTTCGCCAGCATGACGACGGGCTCTCGCCTCCTCAGGCCTTTCTTAAAAGAGGTATAGCTCCGCCACACGACATAAAGCGCCATAACTGCCACCATAAGCCGCACGACTATCAATGCAATCGGCAGCACGCCCGTTTGCATGAATTCAGTTATACTCTGTATGATACCATCCATAATTATACCTTCGGCAAAAGTTGATTTGAAACGCTTTCCACCTTGCCGTTTCTGAGATAAACCCTCGGCACGCGCTTCCCTATATCACAAATCACCTCGTAGCTTATGCTGCCCTGATGCTGCGCAATCTCCTCGGCGGTGATTTCCTCGCTGCCGTCTCTTCCGATGAGCGTCACCTCGTCACTAATTCTCACGTCTTCTATTCCGCTCACGTCGGCGACGAGCTGGTCCATGCACACACGCCCGAGAATCCTGCAGCGCTTGCCCTTAATCAGCACATCGGCGCCGCGTTCGCCGAGAATCCACGGATAGCCGTCAGCATAGCCTATCGGCACGGTGGCCGCTTTAATATCCGTCTCGGCGGCAAAGGTTCTGCCATAGCTCACGAAGCCGCCGGCCTTTATCGTTTTCACGTGCGAAACTACGGATTTCAACGCAAGTGCCGGCTTAAGCCCGATTTTATTCCTCACCTTGCCCGACGGATAAAGCCCATAGCATATGATACCCGCACGCACCATGCCCATGTGAATCAGCGGGTAGTCCAGCACCGCGCCGCTGTTCGCGCAGTGGCAGATGTCGAAGAAAATGCCCTCCATGCCGAGCGCTTCAATCAGCTCTTTGAAGCAGCCGTATTGATTCATCGTGAAGTTCAGCCCGTTCTCGCCCTCATCTGACGAAGCAAAATGCGTAAATATGCCCTCGAAAATCAGATTCGGCAGCTTGCAGACCTCCACGATTTCCTTCACGACGTCCGCTTCGCCATCTATATTTTCAAACACGAACCCAAGACGATTCATGCCTGTATCTATCTTTATATGCACCTTGATATCCACCTTGCGTTTCTTTGCCGCTCCCGATAGTCCTCTTGCGTAATCCATGGAATATATGCACTGCGTTATGTCATTCTCCGCCAGCCGCCCCACCTCTGAGGACGGAGTGTAGCCCATGATTAGAATCGGCGTTTTTATGCCGATATTCCTTATCTGCAGCGCCTCTTCAAGATTCGATACGCCGAAATAATCCGCGCCAAGGCTTTCAAACTCCTTGGCCACGCGCTCCGCGCCGTGACCGTAGGCATCCGCCTTAATCACGCAGCAAAGCTTGGCGTTTTCGTTCGTCGCCTCACGCACATGCCTGTAATTCTCATCCAGTATATCTAAGTCTATCTCCGCCCAAGTTCTTTTCAGAATATCCATATGTCTCCGTTAATTATAAGAAGTATTTCACTCCGCTTTCGAAAATCCGCTGATCCTTCTCTCCCGGAACATTCTTATACAGGTGCTTGCCAGCTCTTTCCGAATGCCCCATCTTGCCGAGGATTCTGCCGTCCGGGCTTGTTATTCCCTCCACGGCGAGAACAGAGCCGTTCGGGTTCCATTCAATCCCGCTTCGCACATCGCCCGCCAAATTGCAGTATTGCGTGGCAATCTGCCCGTTTTTGATGAGTTTTTCCATCGCACCCTCGTCCGCAACAAATCTTCCTTCGCCGTGTGAAATCGGGACAGCGTGCACATCTCCGGTATTTGCCAAGGCAAGCCACGGGGATTTAACGCTCACGACCTTTGTGTAGGCCATTTTTGATATGTGCCTACCGAGGCTGTTGAACGTCAGAGTCGGGTCCTTTTCATTTATATCCGTGATTTTACCGTGCGGCAGAAGCCCGAGCTTAATCAGCGCCTGAAAACCGTTGCATATTCCGAGCATAAGCCCGTCTCGCCGCTCAAGCAGTTCCGTAATCGCCTCGGCGATTCTCGGGTTCCTGAAGGCAGTTGCGATGAATTTGCCCGAGCCCTCCGGCTCGTCTCCGGCAGAGAAGCCGCCGGGAAGCATGACTATCTGTGCCTCGCGGATTTTCGTTTCTAGTCTGTCTATCGTATATTCTATGTCGCCTGCCGAAAGATTGCGCACGACCAAAATCTCCGCCTTCGCCCCGGCTCTTTCAAACGCGCGGGCGGAGTCTACCTCACAGTTGGTGCCCGGGAAGGCGGGTATCAGCACTCTGGGCTTCGCGGTTCTGACAGACGGCGCACCGCCGGTTCTCTGTGTGAAGAAAGGAATATCGTCCACAGGGTTTTCCGGCGCTTTTGTCGGGAAGGTTTTCTCCAGCGTGCCGCTCCACGCGGAAAGCGCGTCTTCAAGCCGAAGCACCTCTCCGCCGATTTCAATCTCCTCCTCGGCGCGCACAACGCCGACATATTTCGGCGAAAGCACGCTGTTCTCGTCTATCGCCACCTCGCTTGAAAGCTCGGCGACAATCGCGCCGCTCCTCGGTGAGAATAAATCCTCGCGCGTGAGATTATCATTAAACTTAAAGCCCAGCTTATTACCGAAGCACATCTTCGCGACAGCCGCCGCAGCTCCGCCCTCTTTGACGACGGACGCGGAAATAATCTCCTTTGCTTCAATGCGAAGCAGAATTTCTTTATAGTATTCCCTCAGCTTTTCCCAGTCCGGCATTCCGTCTTTATCAGCGGGGACAGGGAAAAGAACCACTCTTGAGCCGACCTTTTTCATCGCGGCCGAGATAACCTTCTTCGTCTTCGTCATCGTCACGGCAAAGCTCACGAGCGTCGGCGGCACATCCAAGCTCTCAAACGAGCCGGACATGCTGTCTTTCCCGCCGATTGACGGGATTTTCAAGCCAAGCTGAGCCGTCAGCGCGCCCAGAAGCGCAGCAGCTGGCTTGCCCCATCTTTTCGGCTCTTTATGCAGCCTTTCGAAATATTCCTGAAACGTCAGCCGCGCTTTCAGCGGGTTCGCGCCGACAGCCGAGAGCTTGGAGAGGCTCTCCACAACCGAATAGGCCGCTCCCATAAACGGGCTGTACTTCATGATTCCGGGAATATATCCGTAAGACATCGCCGTGGCATCGGTGGTCTCTCCCTTTTCAAGCGGGATTCTCGCCACCATCGCTTCCTCCGGCGTGAGCTGGAATTCTCCCGCATACGGCATCAAGACCGTGCCCGCGCCGATGCTGGAATCAAAGCGCTCTACAAGCCCCTTTTGTGAGCAAACCTCCAGGCGCGCCAGGTTTTTAAGGAAAGCCTGCGGCAGAGCCTCATCTTTAAGGCAGCTCGGCACGCTGTCTCTATAGCTTTCGCCAACGGGCGCGGTGATATACGCGTCTGCGTTCTGTGTCACGCCGTTTGTATCAAGGAACTCGCGGCTGAGGTCAACTATCATATCCTCGCGCCACGTCATTCTGAGCCTCGGCTTTTCCGTCACAACCGCGACCGCGCAAGCGTCCAGATTCTCTTCCATCGCCATAAGCTGGAATTTTTCCACGTCGGCCTTGTCAAGAACAACGGCCATTCTCTCCTGAGATTCCGATATGGCAAGCTCTGTGCCGTCAAGGCCCTCATATTTCTTTGGAACGGCGTTCAAGTCTATTTTCAAGCCCGCCGCAAGCTCGCCGATTGCAACACAAACTCCACCCGCGCCGAAATCGTTACAGCGCTTTATGAGCTGCGCAGCCTCGGGGTTTCTGAAAAGCCGCTGAAGCTTTCTCTCTGTCGGCGGATTTCCCTTTTGCACCTCCGCGCCGCAATCTTCAACTGAATCCTCGGTGTGCGCCTTGCTTGAGCCCGTCGCACCGCCGATGCCGTCTCTGCCCGTCGCGCCGCCCAAAAGCACGATAACATCACCCGCCGCCGGCGCTTCACGCCTCACATTTGCCTTGGGTGAAGCCCCGACGACCGCGCCGATTTCCATTCTCTTCGCGGCATATCCCGCGTCATACAGCTCTGTGACCTGCCCCGTGGCAAGCCCGATTTGATTGCCGTAGGAGGAATATCCCGCCGCCGCCCCGGTCGTGATTTTTTTCTGGGGCAGCTTGCCGGGTAGGGTTTCGGAAGGCGCCGCGGTAGGATCTCCGCTGCCGGTGACGCGCATTGCCTGATAAACATAGGCCCTCCCTGAAAGCGGGTCGCGGATGGCTCCGCCCAGACAGGTCGCCGCGCCGCCGAACGGCTCGATCTCCGTCGGGTGATTGTGCGTCTCGTTCTTGAACATGACGAGCATGTCCCGCTCTTTGCCCGCGTACTGCGCTTTAACTTTTATCGAGCAGGCGTTGATCTCCTCGGAT
>DBCZ01000031.1:9571-10438 GCA_002293315.1 Ruminococcaceae bacterium UBA945 | reverse complement strand
GGCTGTTCAATAGCGTTCCAGCATTCCAGAAAACCAAGAATCAGCGCGGAGAGAATCCCCGGCATCCCAAGCGGCAGACCGATGAAAATAAAACTCCGCAAATATCCTGCACCGTCCACCTTTGCGGCCTCCAGCATAGAGCGATGCACAGCGTCGAAGCCCAGTGTCATGATGAAAACCGGAAAAGCCGAGAAAGCAAACGGCAGAATCACCGCCCATGGGGTGTCCATAAGCTTAAGTGAATCCATGATGAGATAGTTCGGCACCATCGTCACCTGAAAAGGCATGAGCATAAGCGCGATGTATATGCCCATCAGCGCACGCCTGCCGCGAAAGCGAAAACGGCTCAATGCCCACGCGGCGGGTGCGCCGAAAATGAATTGCCCCAGAATACTTGGCAGCACAAGCGAGAAGCTATTCCAGAACATCATGAAGAACTGCGGAGTATCCAAAAGCAATTCCAGAAGCGGTTCAGGCGTTGGGGATTTAGGCAGGATATGCCAAGAGGCCATCTCACTGCCCTCTTCCAGCACCGGCCCGATTGTCTGCCGCACCTCAGAAATGTTCATCAGCGCACCCGTCAGCATCGTCCATATAGCCCAGCAAACAGGAAACACCGCCACCAGCAGCACAATATATACAGGCGCGCGGCGCATATGTGCCGTAAACCCTTTTATCATCTGTTTTCCCAGCCTTTCACGTATTTATCAATCAGTCTTTGCTCCGCAGAAATTTTTGAATCAAGATGATTATTCCGAGCAAAGCAAGGCAGAGAACCACCGCCGCGGCACATAGTCTTGATATATCCATATTCAGGAACCAGTTATTAAACAGGTGCTGCAGCATATAAATGCTGTCGTGCGGATA
>DBCZ01000031.1:0-9540 GCA_002293315.1 Ruminococcaceae bacterium UBA945 | reverse complement strand
AAGGTGGGCAGCAGCGAGGGCAGCGTGATGTGTATGAAGCAGCGTATCACCCCCGCGCCGTCCACTCTTGCGGCCTCATATAGGCTGTCGGAAATTCCGTCAAGCCCTGAAAGCCACAGTATCATATCATATCCACAGTTTTTCCAGACATATGTACCCACGAGAACCCAGAAAGCGGCGTTCGTCCCCATAAAATCGACCTGCTCCGCGCCCAGTGAAAGCAGCATCGCGTTCAAAAGCCCCTTTTCTTCAAACAACAGCTTCCATACCAATACCATACTTGCCACAGGCACTGCCATGGGCAGCAGAAACAGTGTTTTTATCCTTCTGCCGCGCGGGCTTATCATGTGCATCATCAGCGCAAACACCAGACTCAGCACCATCAGAACAGGCAGGCAGATACACAGGAACTTCGCCGTGTTAATTGCCGCCAGCTGAAACGAGCTGTTTTGCAGCACATCGCCGTAATTCTCAAAGCCGCGGAACTGCTTGCCCAATGCGTCAAAGAAGCTGCGGCGAATTGTGTCTGCAAACGGCAGCAGAAAGAAAATCATTATCCCCGCCATACTCGGCAGCAAAAAGCAAATGGCCGCCTTTGTGTCCGGATAGCGCTTTTCTTTTTTGCGTCGGGGATGTCGCTTTTTTGCAGTTGAAGTTATCATTGCTGCTCTGCAAGGTACAGCTTCGTGGCCTCTTCAATCATACTGACAGTTTCGTCAATAACAACCTTGCCACCGCAATACGCTTCAGCTGCTGCTTTAACGGCGTCAAGAGCAACCTGGTCTGTGATAACAGGCATTTTCAAAAGAGAGATGAAGCTCTGCATATCAAAGGTAACATCGCTTAATTCTACGCCAGCCGAATTTGCCTTAGAAATCTCTTCTTTCTGCGCATCAAATCCCTTTTGTGTGATGGGAAACCCGCCGCCGAGCGTTCCCTGCACATCATCGGCAAGCATATTTTGCAGAAATGCAGCAGCAATCTCTTCTTTATCAGTTCCCGCGCAGATACCCATCATAGTACACGGAATATATGCGCCCTCGGTAAGCCCCGGCATTATTGCGTATTCCGTGTCTTCGCTTTCAAATATGGAAAGGTATGTAAGATTGCCGAGTAAAAAGCTTCCAGCCACGCTTCTGCCGTTCATATAACTTACCACGTTGCCTGAAACAGTTTCGTTGTCAGCCGCACCGCTTGAGGATATCACAACATACGAACTTCCGCCTGAACCACCGGCAGAATCCACTAATTTATACTTATCACTAATACGTTTGAGCGCGTCTAAGAATTCCTTTGCCGCGCCCTTATTAAGGCTGCCGTTTTCAAAAATCTTCCCCTCGCTTGTGGGATACATGGCGTCAAACATCTCGTTAAAATCCGTGAATTCAAAAACAGGGCGTTCATCCTCACTGAGAGAACTGAACGGGTCATTTCCCTCCGCAGATATCACCGGTTTGTCATTTCCGCTTTCAATAGCCTTCACCATGCTTTCCAAATCGCTGAATAAGCCAAGCTGCTCGGTTTTGGTCAGAAGCAAAGAGGTTTTGAATCTCGCGGGGAAATAATTGAGTTCGCCGTTTCTTTCAAGCGGCGCAAGCAGCTGCTCATACGCATCGCTGAAATCAACTATCTGCTTCAAATCCGTTAGCATACCCTTTTCGGCATAGCTGTCGGCAGGCAGACCGTCAAGCAGGATAATATCCGGGCCGTCGCCCGCAAGAATTCTTGTGTTGAGGTTCCTGATAATATCCGCCGTCTCCTGCGCGCCCTGCTCTTCTTTGCCGATAGTAAGATTCACCGCCGCGTCGGAATTCTTGCTCAAAAAGTCGGAAATCGCCGTACGCAGCGTGCCATTGTCTTCAAGCGACCAAATCTCTAAAGTTTTGGCGGGGTCGGTGACGGCATTTTCATCATATTCATAACGATAAACCTTTGTGGCATCATTCTCCTGGACCAGCATCACAAACGTATTTTCTGGCGCCACATAAAACTGCATAGCCATATTTGTCGAGCGGCCAAAGCTATATGAAGCGCCTTCAAACAGCCTGCTCTTCTCGCCGGTATCTTTATCCTGACTATATACGCCTGTGCTGTCCTGCGTGAACAATCGACCATCTGTTGAAAACGCGAAATTATTGCTCATAGAAAAAGAAAAACCCGTTCCTTCCTCACTCTGCTGAGCTTCTTCAATCTTCGCGATCTCTTCTCCCGTTTCAATACTCCTAACACTGATTGCACCGTCATAACCATACAGATAAAAATTCTCTCCATATACGGACGCAGACAGGAAACCCATTGTACCCAGTAAGTCGTAATACTTAGTTCCGGTGTTCGGATCAAACGCGCCCAAAATTCCTCCGCCGCCCACAGTAAATGTGCTTCCTCTGTCGTCTTCCTCGCCGGAATCGCTATTTTCCTCGCTCTCTGAAGCATCTTCGCTCACATTTTCCCGCACCATGCCTGTGGCGTCCATGAACCCGAGAAGAATTTTATCCGCTGACAGCGCCTGAAGAGCGTGTATGTAGGGCATTTTCCCCTCTGCTTTCATGGTTGCGAGTTCTTCAATGGGTACGCTTTCCACAACGCCCTCAGCGGTCACCCGAAATAAATCCTCAGCGCCGCTTTCAAGGTCCATCTTCACGCCGTAAAGAGTTCCGTCTTCCGCCATGGAAAGACTGCGAATATTCTGAAGGCTGCCGTCCGTTACGCCGGGCCAGTCAGTCTTCGTGAAAGTCTTACCGCCGTCTTTGCTGTCATAGCGCGCCGTTAAGCCCTCGGTGAACAGCACAAGTGTGCCGTCTGCCATCTGCAGCATGTCGAGAATTTCTTCTCCCTCCGGTGTGACGTCGGCTTCAACATATTTGCCTTCACCGCCGGCGCCTACATTCGCCGCATTCGGCACGGACTCCACTTCTCTCGAAGCGGGGTTGCTCCCATCGCCGCCTGAAGAGGTGTTATCCGCCCCCTCACATGCCGTAAACAGCACCATCATACATACAAGCAGTACGGCTAAAATTGATTTAGATTTCTTCATTATGTTTTGCTCCTCTCATTTTCGGCAGTTTTCTGCCCTGCTGTTAGGATAACGAAAAGAACCTTAAAAAATCCTTTACGCGTTTTTTAAGGTTTCTTCAAGGTAAGGCGTGTTACAATAAGTAAAACACTGTTACAAGCTGATTATCGATTCGGCGCGAAGTGAAAAATCATGCCTTTGTCACAAAAAGTTCAGATGAACATCAGAAAAGGATAATAATGCAGTGCCAAACTGTATTTAATGAATGGATACAACTTGACTTACTGTATTTAGGAGGAAATATATGCGATTATTGATGGTGGAGGACGACAAGGATTTGTGCAGCGCCACAAAGCTGCAGCTCTGCAAGGAGGGTTATGAGGTAGACGCAGCGTATGACGGCGACGAGGGCCTCTATTATATGCTTGAAGGCAGCTATGACCTCATTTTGCTTGACAGGCTTCTGCCAAAGATAGACGGAATCAGCCTTTTGAATCATGCGCGGAAAAAGGGGCTTTTAACCCCGGTGCTCATGCTCACAGCGCTGGGAGATATAGGTAATCGCGTGGAGGGGCTTGATTCCGGCGCAGACGATTACCTCACAAAACCCTTTGATATGCGCGAACTGCTTGCGCGTGTCCGTGCCTTAACGCGCCGCCCTGCGCAGATTACCAAGCGCAGTGAACTACGTTACTGCGATCTTCTCCTGGATTTTTCGGCGCTTTATCTTGAGGGAAATAAGGGTCGCTGCACTCTGTCTAAAAAAGAGGCCGACATACTTAATTTACTGATTAAGAATGAAGGCGGCACTGTCTCGCGAAGCCAGCTGTTCTCACACGCATGGGGAATTGACACCGAAGTGGAGGAATCTATACTAGACACCTACGTGCATTTTATCCGTCGGCGTCTTGACGCGGTGAGCTCGACCATGCGCATTCGCACCGTGCGCGGCGTAGGCTACCGATTGGAGGAAGAAACATGATTAACCGCCTTCGCAGAAGACTTACCATAATTCTTACGGCTATAACCGGCTGTATTCTCATAGCTGTTTTACTCATTTCGCTGCTTTATTCAATAAATCAGCTTCGTTTAAGCTCATTGGAACGTTTTGAGGCTGACAGCGGCTACATGATTGTCAGCCTCTATACTTCTGATGACGAAACTCAGAGCATGAAAATCTCGGAAGCCTTGAGAAAAGAAAAAAAATATATAATCTCATTGAAAAAAGACGGCAAAACGCAGGAAGCCTCTCCACCTCTAACTGCGGAGAGTGAAGCCATTATCAGTCTTGCAGAGAAAGCCGTTACTGAACGCGGCGTATCTTACAGCGTTGCTTCTTACTCATCGGCACTGTCAGGCTTTTTTCCAAGCACCTCACCTGATGAGAAACGCATAGTCCTTGAAGTTGACGCTACGGAATCTTCTCAAAAAGATAAATATGATTATATAGAAAGCAATGTGAAAATCAGCGAAGTTAATCCCGACAGCAGCGCTGAAAAAGCTCCTGATGGCGTGAGCACAATATATCATTATTCCGACGAGGGACAGAGTTATCCCGCCTTTCAATATGACGGTATCGATTACCGCGTAAATTCGATAGAAATAATGAACACTCAGACAGAACCGGCTGTTAGCTATCAATTGATGGTTATTGAGGAGCTGACATCTGAATCGTATAATATCTTTCTGATTCTCCTTGGTTACATCGCTTTGGCACTTTTGGGCATTGCTCTGCTGACCGTCGGTAACTGGTTTCTGACTAAGCTCGTAGTGAAGCCAACAGAGGAAGGTCTTCGGCGCCAGACGGAATTCGTCGCCGCCGCCAGCCATGAGCTGCGCAGCCCGCTTACCACTCTCCGCGCCAGCCTTTGCGCGGCGGGTATTTCAGACACAAAAGCGCAGGCGGAGAAATATACCGACTGCGCCTTACGTGAAGCAGACCGCATGGGGCGGCTCATCAGTGACCTCCTCATTCTCGCCGGCAGTGATTCAAAAAAATGGGGCATTGAGAAAAACGGCTTTGATGTTGACACATTACTCATCGAAACTCATGAGCAATATGAATCCATTGCCAAGGAGAAAAAGCGAAAGCTGAAACTTGAGTTGCCTGAAACTGCGCTGGGAGAGTTCATCGGTGACCGCGACCGTATCCTTCAGATACTCTCCGTGCTTCTTGACAATGCGATGGAGTATTCTCCCGAAGGCAGCACGGTATATCTCGAAGCGAAGCGGAAAAATAAGAAGCTTCATTTGTCAGTTATCGACGAGGGAAATGGTATCTCTGAGAAGGAGAAAACGCGGATTTTCGACCGTTTTTATCGCACCGACAAAAGCCGCTCCGATAAAAACCACTTCGGGCTTGGATTATCAGTGGCAAAAGAGCTGGCACAGCTGCACGGCGGCATTATCACTGTTCACGATGAACTCTCCGGCGGCACACGCTTTACGCTTACATTATGAGAAACCCCGCATTCTTATGCCATCAGGCCTTTGAATGCGGGGTTCGCTTCATGCGAATTATTCTATTCACTCAAGAACATATATACCCTCTCCTGCACCTTCTTCGCACATTCTTCCGCGGAGATTAAGTCAGTGTAGTATTCTTCGCAAATATGATAAATAGCATAGCTTAAATCGCTATTCTCAGTCATCATGGCGTGGCGGTTCATCTGTGAGGTCCAATCTTCAATTGCTTTGATTTCCTCTTCATGCCCGTCGCCATATGTCATCTCCATCAGCTTTCTGGAATTATTTTTGTTCACGGGTATGCCTCCGTGGAAGAAATCCTGCTCCATACCGTCGAATTCATAATCGCTTAACTCGAATTCCTCAATTTGCATTTTGATGAATTCCCATGCCAATTCTTTATTCTGCGAGGTTTCTATTATTGCCATAGGGCCGTAATCTGAGCTTTGAAATAGCCTTTCTCCGTTTGAAGAGGTAATAGGTATGGCTTTGGTAGCTCTCTTATTGCTTCTTGAATAGACATTCGCCTCGCTCCTTCCCCAGAATGACCCATATAGGAAGAATACGTCATCTCCCCATGTTCGCCTCATTGAAATCTGCTATCCAACCCACACCCGGCGACTCGCTCTCAGGGAATTTTGAGTTTTTCACCTGTTCAAGATAACGGATAAACTCGGGAGAATCAAAGCTTACTTTGTCTATTCTTTCATCCAGGAAAGCCGAAAATTCAAATAGATCAAAAAAGTGATTGACATCATGTTTTGAAATCATCATATCCGGGGAAGCAATCCCACGCTCACTTCCCAAGCTATACCATTCATATATCTGATTAAAATCAACGCTCTCAATCTCATTTGCGTCCACCCCAAGTGCTTGCAAAACTTTATTATTCAAACGGCAAGCGGGATAATAGAAATAGAACGGCATTGAATAAAGGCTGCCGTTATACTCAAATGCTTCAAATATATTTGTGTAATATTCTTCCATTATAATTTTGGGGTCATTCTTCATATACTGATACAAATCTGCAAACATACCGTTTTTTGCATACTTAAAATTCGGAAGCAATAATAAGTCAACTAAATCTATTTTCTCACCGCTCATCAGCGTCACCGCAGTGAGAAGCTCGTAATTATCATCACTCTCGAGAGTAGGGCCGACAAGATTCACCTTCACATCAGGAAATTTCTCATTGAAGCGCTCAATAATCCCAGGATATATGCTCATGGGGTCGTCCGGGTTCATGGTATACAGATTCAACTCGCTTTTCATATCTGCTATGTCGGAAGAGGCTTCATCGGTACTTTTGCTTGCATTGACCTTTGAAATATCCTCCATGAACTTATCGTAAATTTCAGCCTGCTCTTCATTAGTACAGCCGAAAAGAAAGAGCACAGCCATGATAATTAAGGATAATGATATTACTCTTTTCATTTATTACCTCCGCTTTCGCTCTACTGCTCTATATACTGTTTATTCAAGTATAACTCTTTGCGTCAAATTTGTAAACATACTTCAATGAGATTTCCGGCTATCAGCATAATACCCTATTGATGCAATCCCACGCTTTCTCCAAGGGGAGTGGATTTTGATGCACCCCCCTACGATACTTTTTATTTGACCAAGCTGTACATATACGAGTCGAAAAGTTGTCCGTTCTTAAACACGGACTTTCGCAGCACGCCCTCCAATAAAAAATTGCACTTTTCTAAAACTCTGCAGGAACCTTTGTTATACGAAAAAACAGTTGCATAAACCCTTGCCATATCAAATTGTTCAAACGCAATATGACACATTTCTCTGACAGCATCGGCGGCAATTCCTCTACCCCAATACTCTTCTGCTAACCAATAACCGATTTCTGCGCTCTTTGCATAAACATCCTCGCCAAATGTGAGGCTGATACTACCAACAACTTTATCATTATAGAAGATTGCACGGTTTACTGCTTTCTCCTCCGGTGTATTCATGCAAAACTCAATGAACTGACGAGCATTTTCATCAGTATAGGGGTACGGAAAAATGTTCCGCAGGTTATCTGCAATTTTTTTGTTGTTGGCAAATCGGACTATTTCGCCCGCATATTCATATGACCATTCTCTGAGCTCCATCATTTTTCTCCTTTCATTTGCCAAACAGCAGTAATCTATCTAAACCAATGCCGCTGATTAAGCAACGTTCTTTTCTGCTGCCGAGCATTTGCTGAATCCAATCAACAAAACCTCCGTCGCCAATTTCAATCTTTTCGTCTGCGGTTTCCATATAAATCTTGAAGTTGACACCTTGGTAATACTTGTTATCTATATCGTCATGGTCAAAAGAAAGCGGTGTGTCGGGAAACATTGCGTATACCGCCTCGGACATTTTCTGGAAGAATCCATCGCCGTCCTTGTATCCGTTTCTCTTGCGAAGAACGATTGACAGCTTTGCCTTAAACTGTTCCTGTAGCAATGTCTTGTAGAATTGTAAGTGTTTTCGGAGCATTTCCTTCTCAGAGTCATAAGATCCTGTATCCTTGCCCGAAGACACCATGCAGAAAAGACCGAAATGAGCGAAAGAACCTCTGCCTGAAAATGCTTGCGCCCGAACAGCTCTTGCTGTTGTCGCATAGTGCACTGGAGGAATGTTGCCCTCCACACGGCGCCTTAGCTTGTCTGCAATAATGACAGCCAGCATATTTGATGGGTCTGACAACGTTTCCGTGCCACGCAATGCACTGACCACATTGTACTGATTTACGCAACCAAAGGCACTGCAACTGCCAAGGGGGGCAGATGGTGAAAGCAGAATCGTTTGTACATCCATCTCCTGTGCAGCTATCAATAGCTGAGTTTCCAAATAATGAAATTGTGCAGGATCAAAATCACTGTGAGCAGAAAACCTATTGGATTGATATGCCTTTAGGATATCCGCAGGGGTAAATCTATCTGTTTGCCTTTCAAAAAGGTCTAAAAGCAGTGAGTTCAAATCTGCCTTTGACAGAGAAAGCAGCTTTTCCATTATTTGTTGATCGCCTATTTGCTTCAAAATCCTATCTACTATTTCACTCATGGGTAACACCTCGCTTATAGGTTCTTATTGTAATGCTCCGCTTGAAATATGTATAGGTCACTTGACCAAAATGAAATAGCACGGATACCTGTTGGTGTCCGTGCAAACCGCGCTTGTAATGCTTTTAATCTTTCATATAATGCGGCAAATGTACATTTACCGCCCTTGTATCCGAAATAGTGAGTTTTTTGTTCTTGTAAGATATAATGCCCTGCTCAGAACATTCTGCTATAGCCCTATTAATACTTCTCATAGGTGCATTTGCCTCCTTCGTCATTTGTTCTTTTGACAGCTTATCCAAATTGCCTCTGTAATGATGTGCTGCAATGCATCTGAGTAAACGTTCTTTTACTGATAATTGCAGTACCTCTTCAATAAGTTCCGCATTGGTAACCAGCTTATATGCGATTTCACTCATAAGGAATTTCACGGCTTCAAAATCGCTGCGTAACCAGTCTAAAAAATCATCTTTATATAAAACATCTACGGCACAATCCGTTAGAGCAGTGATTTCCACTGGCTTTCTGCCCTCGTAAAATTGCTCTATCTCCCCAAAAAAACTGCCTGCTTTATATATATGTATGAAAGAAAACGAACCTTGTGGTGTTAATACATATGCTTCTGCAAGTCCTTCTACCAGAAAATAGACGCAACCATTCTCTTCTTCTGCGTACAAGATTGTGTTATTTTTCTTAAAGGTTTTTCTAATTAGTTTTTCCTTTACACTATCATTCATCAGGTCTATATAATGCACTGTAACCACTTCCAATCGCGATTTTGGGTCAGTTGACCTTTATACTATAGCAGAACTTAAAAATAAAGTAAAGTAATCAATTCTGCGCTTAAGTCGAATTGTGCATGGAGTTGAGATAGGGATACTTTATTGGCAAAATATCGTTCACGGCACGGTCGCAGACGCCGCACTGCGGCATCTATACGCTCCCTCTTTCAAATCCTGTCCTTTATCAAAACAAAATGCCCGACCTTAAAAGGCCGAGCATTTTGCTTTG
>DBCZ01000075.1 GCA_002293315.1 Ruminococcaceae bacterium UBA945 | reverse complement strand
GGAAAAGTTTTGAACCCTTGAAGCTCTAAAGACTTCAGCAGCATTGGCGCTATCCTTTCGTGGATTTTATGTCACAGAGATTTCCAGCTTGAAATCTCCTCTTTTTATGCTTTTGTCTGCGATTACCCTTACCTCAAAGCCTCTCTCGCCGAGCCTCTTGAGGTTGCTCTTTTTCTGCCCGACAGCGGCGGAAATATCCTTNNTAACTGATATATTATAGCATTTTCCGCCCCCGTTATCAAGCGCGGAGAGTTCGCAAAACAACGTATTATAGAAGATTTCGCTCATGCACAGCTCGCGGAAAGCGGGGTGATAGGGTCCTGTAATCATATCCGCTTCTAAGCTTTCTTCGGCGTGCAGCCCCACACGGATTACGGTTATGCCGGCATCTTCAAACATCAAAATGAGCTTTGAGCAAAGTGAAACCGCCTCATCAAGGCTTTGCGGGGCATACTCTCCCGCCGCAAACAGCCTGTGCAGATGAGTGTTTTTGAGCACAATGGTCGGGTAAATCCTCACGGTTGCCGGTGCAAGGGTGATTATCTCCTCAGCAGTATTCAATGACTTCGCGTCTGTGTCTCCATACAGCCCCGTCATCATCTGCAAGCCCAGCTCAAATCCCGCTTCTTTGATGAGCCTCGAGGCTTTCACAATGTCCTCCGCCGTATGCCCGCGATGATTTGCCTTCAGCACTGCGTCGTCCATTGACTGCGCGCCGAGCTCTATTGCGGTCACGCCATAAGCTTTAAGAATAGCAAGCACCTCGGCGTCAATCTTATCCGGCCTCGTGGAGATTCTTATTCCTGCAAGGTTATACTCCTCCACGCAGAGCTTTGCCTCCATCAGCAGGGCCTTCATATAGCCTTTGTCAATCGCTGTAAAGCTGCCGCCGAAAAACGCGATTTGCGTGTTCTCCGCGCGTACCGTGCCGATTATGCCTGACTGCCGAACCTGCTCTCTTACGTCTGTCACGGCCAGCGCGGAGGCTTTCCCAGTAATCACGTTTTGATTGCAGAAACTGCACATATGCGGGCAGCCTATATGCGGCACGAAGATTGAAATATTGCTATGCCTCATTTCAGTATCCCAGCAGCGTCAGGGCTTCTCTCGCCGCCTGCTGCTCGGCCTCTTTCTTGCTTCTTCCGCCGCCTCTGCCAATAACGTTGCTGTTTAGGCGCACCTCCACGGCAAAGCGTTTATCATGCGCCGGGCCGCTTTCGTCAGTGACGGCATAGGTGAGCCTTTCTTCCGGATTCTGCTGGACGATTTCCTGCAGCGTGGTTTTATAGTCTTTGGTCGGTCTGGTCTTCTGCTTTTCCGCGGCAGGCTTGATGAAACGCAGAACAAATTTCTCAGCTTCATCAAGCTTGCCGCTGTCGAGATATATCGCTGCCGTGATGGCTTCAAACACATCGGCCAAAATGCTGGGGCGCTCCCTGCCGCCCGAATGCTCTTCGCCATAACTGAGGCGCAGATATTCGCCTAACCCCAGCTCTTTGGAGAAGCCGCACAGAGAGGGCTCGCAGACGAGCGCCGCGCGCAGCTTCGTCAAATCTCCTTCGGAAATTCCCTTAAACGCGTGGAAAATGTAATTTGCCGTGATAAAGCCCAGAATGGAATCTCCGAGGAACTCAAGCCTCTCATAATTTCGGATTCTGCTTTTCTGTTCATTTGAAAACGAAGAATGCGTCAATGCCGCTTCAATATAGATTTTTTTCTTGAATATGTACCCTATGTTCTTTTCCACTTCAGAAATTTTGCTCATTTTTCTTCCTCTTCCAAAGCTTCCGCGCTTTTTTCGCTTGCCAGACTTTCAGTTATTTTCTCGGTTATACCCGACTTTGCGTATGCGTCCGTCAGGAGCAGTGCACTCTTCACCGTTGACGCCTTTGCGCTGCCGTGTATCTTGAAAACCGGCTTGGTTGCGCCCATAATCGGCGCGCCGCCATATTCATTGTAGTCAACCGATTTCTTCAGCTTTTTCATATCGCCGTACACCATTGCGGCGGCTATTTTATTCTTCACGCCGTTTGTCAGCACACCTTTGATTTTATCCATCAGCGCACCCGCCACACCCTCAAACAGTTTAAGCATGATATTGCCCGTGAAGCCGTCTGTCACAATTATATCCGCGCCGTCATAGGGCATATCCCTGGGCTCGACGTTGCCGATGAAGTTTACCGCCGCGCTCTCGCTCAGCAGCTTGTATGCCTCTATACGAAGCTCGTCTCCCTTGTGCGCTTCAGTGCCGATATTCGCGAGCCCCACTCGCGGATTCTCTATGCCCATCACCTCACGCATATAAATGCTTGCCATCATCGCAAATTGCAGAAGCATGTTCGGTCTGGCGTCCACGTTGGCTCCGACGTCCGCTAGCATGAAAAAGCCGTCATATTTTGGCATGACAGGCGCAAATGTGACGCGCTTTATTCCTCTGATACGCTTGACTATCATCGTAGTACCCACTGTCAGCGCGCCGCTGTTGCCCGCGCTTGCGAATGCGTCCGCCTTGCCCTCTGCCACCGCACGAAGCCCGACGGCCATTGAACTTTCTTTCTTCTCCTTGAGAACACTCATCGGCTCATCTTCCATAGTGATAACATCGGGGCAGTCAAGGATTTCCATTTTCTCCACAGCCTCGGCAATCTCGCAAGCTTTCGCCGCAGTCATGATTTTTGCTTTATTGCCAGCGAGGATTATCTCAAGCCCGCCGGTCTCTGCAACTGCTTCCACACAGCCCTTAAGAATTTCCTCCGGTGCGTTGTCTCCACCGAAAGCGTCAACAATAATTCTCATTTCATGCCTCCTTGTGAATCGTTTCTTCTAAAGCTTCAAGCGCTCTCTGTGAAAGTGCCTTATATCTCTCTTTTTTGTCTCTGATATGCTCCGAAAGCGGCGGGAGAATCCCGAAGTTTGCGCCCATCGGCTGATAGTCCTTGCCTGCATAGGACGACATATACTTCGCAAGCGCGCCAATCATTGTTGTATCAGGGAGAATTAAGCTCTCATCATTTTTCACGCGGTGCACAGCGTTAATACCTGCCAGAATGCCGCTTGACGCCGATTCCATATAGCCCTCAACTCCCGTTATCTGCCCCGCAAAGAACAGATTTTCTCTGCCGCGCATGGAATAATCGGCGTTCAGCAGCGCGGGTGAATTGATGAAGGTGTTTCTGTGCATGACGCCATAACGCACAAATTCGGCATTTTCGAGCCCGGGAATCCTGTGGAAAACCCGCTTTTGTTCCGGGAATTTGAGGTTCGTCTGAAAGCCGACGAGGTTATACATCGCCTTTTCTCTGTTCTCCGCGCGAAGCTGCACGACCGCCCACGGGCGATGCCCCGTCTTGGGATCTGTGAGGCCAACCGGCTTCATCGGGCCAAAGCGGGCTGAATCTATCCCTCGCTGCATGAGGATTTCAATCGGCATACAGCCCTCGTAGACCCTCGGGTTCTGAACATCGGCATCGCTCAGCTCGGCGCGCTGTGCGTCAATCAGCTCGTGCGCAAAGCTTTCATATTCGGCCTTATTCATCGGGCAGTTGAGATAATCGCTCTCTCCTCTGTCATAGCGTGACTGCCCGAAGACCCGTTCCATATCAATGCTGTCAGCGAAGATTATCGGCGCGGCGGCGTCAAAAAAGCTCAGGCTCCCGCCGCAGATTTTCTTTATGCTTTCGGCCAGAGCGTCACTCGTGAGCGGGCCGGTGGCGATAATCGTAATGCCCGCAGGGATTTCAGTGACCTCGCCGCTTATCAGCTCTATTTTCGGATGCGCCTTAATCCGCTCTGTCGCGAGGCGGGCAAAAATCTCTCTGTCCACTGCCAGCGCGCCACCAGCCGGTACGGCGGAGTTCTCCGCACAGTGCATGAGCAATGAGCCAACCCTGCGCATTTCTTCCTTCAGAAGCCCCGCCGCCGTTTCTACCCTTGCGGCTTTCAGCGAATTAGAGCAGACAAGCTCAGCGAGCATGTCGCTTTTGTGGGCGGCAGAGCGCTTCTCGGGCTTCATTTCAAACAGCCTGACGTTCACGTCTCTTTCGGCGATTTGCCACGCCGCCTCAACACCCGCCAGCCCCGCACCGACGATATTCACAGCATCACGCATCGATCTTGGTCGCCTTTTTTGCCGCCGGCTTAGTGGCCGCCTTTTTAGCCGCAGTTTTTTTCGCAGTGGTCTTCTTTATGGCAGTCTTCTTTGCGACAGTCTTCTTTGCTGCCGTTTTGGCTGTTGCCTTCTTGGCTGCAGACTTTTTAACTGCTGCTTTGCTCTCCGTTTTCTCTGCGGGGGCATCCGGCAGAGAATACTTACAGCCGGGCGTGAGGCAGTATGTTTGCTTATCCTTCGTCGTCTTCTGGAACATCGTTTTGCCGCATTCCGGGCAAAGCTCCTGCGCGGGCGGATCCCATGAGGCGAAATCGCACTTGGGATACTCTGAGCAGCCGTAGAAAACCCTGCCGCGCTTGGTTTTTCTCTCAATAATCTTGCCGCCGCACTTGGGGCACACCGCGCCCGTTTCAGTGACGATTTTTTTGATATTCTTGCACTCAGGATACCCGGAGCAAGCAATGAATCTGCCGTATCTTCCATATTTCACAACCATCGGGCGGCCGCATTTATCGCAGATTTCATCTGTTTCGTCTGATTTGAGCTTTATCTTCACGCCGTCCATTTCAGCTTTGGCTTTATCAACGGTTTTGCTGAAATCATCATAAAAGCTGTGTACGGCCTTTGTCCACTTCTCTTCGCCGCGCTGAACGCTGTCAAGCTCGTCTTCAACCTCGGCAGTAAATTTAACGTTCACTATCTCCGGGAATCTCTCCTCCATCAGCTTCGTCGTAACCTCGCCGAGCTCCGTCGGCTTGAAGGCCTTGCCTTCGCGCTCGACATATTCACGCGAGGTGATTGTTGAAATAGTCGCGGCGTATGTAGAGGGCCTGCCGATGCCGTTTTCCTCCAGCGTTTTGATGAGAGACGCCTCTGTGTATCTCGCGGGCGGCTGGGTGAAGTGCTGATTGCCCTGAATATCCTTGAGGTCGAGCTCCGCACCCTCTTCGAGATTCGGGAGGTCCTTGCCGTCCTTTTCCTCGTCGTCCGCGCTTTGCTTATAAAGAACAGTATAGCCGTCGAAATGCACGTTGAAGCCGGAGGCCTTGAAGACGTACTTCCCCGCGCCGATGTTCGCCTGCGTGGTGTTTAGAACACACGCCGCCATCTGGCAGGCAAGGAAACGCTCCCATATGAGCTTATAGAGCTTATACTGGTCGGCTGTCAGCGAGGCTTTCGCCATCTCGGGCGTGATTGAAATCGTTGTGGGGCGAATAGCCTCGTGGCCGTCCTGCGCGTTCTTGCGGGACTTGAACTCCCTCGGCTTCGCGGGCAGATACTTATCTCCCCAGGTATCGCTTATATACGCCTGCGCGTCGGTTATTGCCTCTGCCGATATGCGCAGAGAGTCTGTTCTCATATAGGTTATCAAGCCCAGTGAGCCGAAGCCCGCAACATCAACGCCCTCATACAGCTCCTGCGCGGCTTTCATCGTGCGCCTCGCCTGAAAACCAAGCTTGCGCGAGGCCTCCTGCTGAAGCGTGGAGGTGATGAACGGCGGCGCCGGAGAGCGGTTTTTCTTGCTTTTCTTCACCGCGGAGACGATGAATTTCTCGCCTTCAAGCTCTGCGAGGATTTTATCCGTCTGTTTCTCTGATGTGATTTCTATCTCGCCTTTTTCATCGCCGTAAAAGACAGATGGAAAGACCGTTTTCGCAGGCGGTGCGCTGAAAAGAGCGTCAATCGACCAATACTCCTTCGGCTTGAACGCGCGGATTTCCTCCTCGCGGTCAACTATCATTCTCACGGCGACTGACTGCACTCTGCCCGCAGAAAGCCCGCGGCGAATCGTCTTCGCGAGGAACGGGCTGAGCGTATAGCCGACGAGCCTGTCGAGAATTCTTCTCGCCTGCTGTGCGTCAACCAAATCTGTATCAATCATGCGCGGGTGCTTCATGCCCTCCGCTACGCCTGTTTTTGTGATTTCGTTGAAGGTCACTCTGTCCTTGGCTTTTTCGTCCAGCTCAAGGATATGTGACAAATGCCACGAAATAGCCTCTCCCTCGCGGTCGGGGTCCGTTGCGAGATAGACGCGTTCAGCACTTTGCGCGGCCTCCTTAAGCTCCTTGACGAGCTTCTCCTTGCCCTTGATTATGGCATACTTGGGCTCGAAATCATTCTTAACGTCCACACTCAGACGCGCCTTTGGCAAATCACGTATATGCCCGACCGTCGCGACGACGTCATAATCCTTCCCAAGGTATTTTTTAATCGTTTTCGCCTTTGACGGTGACTCCACAATGACAAGTTTAGACATATATCCTCCTATATTCTCACGGCTAAAATAAACCGTATTTGTGCTTTTTTTACAGGCTGTATCTTCTGCCGGAATGAGCCTTTATCTTTCCCTCAAGCTCCAGCTCGGTTATCGTGCCGAGCAGCTTTGAGGTCGATATACCCGTTGCGGCCTCCAGCTCCGAGATATGCTTCGGCTCTGCAGATAGCGCCAGCAGAATCTTCCTTGCGTCTTCGCTGATTGCCGTATCGGCCTCGTTGCGCTCGCTGAACACCGGCATGGATGCGAGCGCGGCCATTTGAGTGATGAGCGGCATATTGGGCTGCACTGTTACTCTCGCTTTTCGTTCGCCGGATGCCTCAACGGGCTTGTGAGGCTTTTGGCTTGCAAAGCGCCTGCGGTATTCTATCAGAATTTCGTCAGCGGTGAAAACCGCCTTTGCGCCGTCATGTATCAGCGCATCGCTGCCTTCGCACTCCTTGCCGGAATAATCGGGATACCCTTCGCCGGGAAAAACAAAGACGTCTCTGTTCTGCTCCTTCGCGTGCTTTGCCGTGATGAGTGAGCCGCTCTTCTTTGCCGCCTCGATTATCAGCGCGGCGCAGGAAAAGCCCGAAATGAGCCTATTTCGCACCTGAAAGGTTCCCTTCGTCACGCCTGTCTCCATGGGATATTCCGTGACGAGCGCGCCAGATTCTGTAATCTTCTCTCTCAGCGCGAAGTTTTCAATCAAGTATCCGTTTGAAAGCCCGCAAGGAAGGACGCTCACCGTCTTTCCCATGCCGCGCAGCGCACCCTTGAGAGCCGCCGAATCTATCCCCACAGCCCCTCCGCTGATTATCGCCGCACCGGAAATCGCAAGCTGATAACCGAATGAGGTTGCGGCGTTTATGCCGCGCTCTGTGGCTTTTCGCGCGCCGACGATTGCGATTGCCGGGGAGTTATCCACATCGGGGATTTCACCCTTGCAGTACAGCACGGCAGGCGGGTCATAGATATTCCTAAGTGCCTCAGGGTATTTATCCTCCTCCGGCGTTATCACATGATGCCCCAGCTTCTCAGACATTTCAAGCATCATCTCGGCTTCGCTTATCGTATAGGCGAAAAGCATTCTCGCCTCTTTTTCGCTGATGAATTTCATCGAGTTCCAGAGCGGCGCGCCGCCACTGTGAAATTCCTCTATGCCGCCTCTGAAGCGGTTGAAAATCGACCACGGCTTCGGGCTTCCCGCACCGAAGGCATGCTGAAGCCACAGCCAATATGCACGCTTATCCATAGCCTCACTCCTTTGCGATTTCCCAGATAATTATGGCCGCTGCAGCCGCCGCATTGAGCGATTCCGCCCTGCCCTTCATGGGAATCGTGAAGCGGAAATCGCAGGCGTCAACCGTGCTTTTCAAAAGCCCGCTCCCCTCGTTCCCGATGAAGATGACTGCGTTTTCAGCAAAATCCGTTTCCTCAATTCCCGCCGCGGCAGAATCCACGATTGACGCATAGGTCTTCACATTTTCCGCTCGCACGCATTCTATGAGCGCAAGGCTGCTATCCATCACGATAACGGGCAACCGAAACGCAGCGCCCATGGAGGCGCGCAGAGCTTTCGGCGAGAATAAATCGCAGCCGTCTCCCGTGAGGATTATCCCGCTCACGCCTACGGCTTCGGTGGTTCTCATCACAGCGCCGAGGTTTGAGGGGTCTTGCATGTTCTCAAGCACGATGTGTTTTCCACGCAGCTTTTCGACTTTCCACTCGGGCTTTTCACACACACAGAAAACCCCCTGCGTGTGCTTCGTCTGCGAAAGCAGCTCGGCCACGTGCGGCATGATTACATAGCTTTCGGCCGCTTTCGAGAGAATCTCTTTTATATAGGCGGCATATTTATCAAGTGCCTCTTCGGTGAAAAAAGCAGTCTTTATTTTAAGCTTGCTCTCGGCGGCGTCTGCGCACAGACGCGCACCCTCGGCCAGAAAGCTTCTCTCTGCCTTGCGCACCTCGGCAGACAGCAATTTTGCCGCCGCCTTCACCGTGCTGTTCTGTCTGCTGCCTATGACGGGCAAATCCATCTTAACCTCTCGTTTCATGCGTAAGCTTATGAGACAATAATGCCGAACGCCCAAGACGTGGATGCGTCTCAGGCGTAATTTTCATTATTATAGGGCAGCCTTTGCTTTTTCTACAAGTGCCGTGAAGGCTTTTTCGTCAGCTATCGCGATTTCCGAAAGCATCTTGCGGTTAAGCATAACCTCAGCTTTTTTCAGGCCGTTCATGAACGTGGAATAATTGATGCCGTTCATGCGGCAGGCCGCGGAGATTCTCGTAATCCACAGGCGGCGGAAATCTCTCTTCCTGTGCTTTCTGCCTATATAGGCATAATTACCGGATTTTTTAACGGCCTGTTTGGCCATCTTAAAATGTCTGCTTTTCGAGCCCCAGTAGCCCTTTGCGAGCTTTAATACCTTTTTCCTTCTTTTGCGCGTTGCGAGTGCGCCCTTAACTCTTGCCATTGTGCATTACCTCCAAAGTAATATTCAAAATTCCTGTTAGCTTATTTATACGGAAGCATCTGCTTCACCGCGTTGACGTTGGTTGTGTCGGTTATTGCGGCTTTGCGAAGCCCTCTCTTTCTCTTGGTTGTCTTCTTATTGAGAATGTGGCTTCTGTTGGCGTGCGCACGAATGACTTTTCCGTTTTTAGAAATCTTAAAACGCTTCTTCGCGCCGCTGTGTGTCTTGATTTTTGGCATGATTGTGTCCTCCTTATATTCTTAAGGCCTGCGCCTTAATCAGCTGATTTATCCTCCGCCGTACTTTCAGCCGGTTCTTCGCTTTTTCTGCTCTTGATTTCGGCATCGACGGGCTTTGGCTTCCTATCGTCAAGCGGCGCCGCTTCCTTGGGTGGCTTAGCAGCCGCCGGCTTTGTTCCTGCCGGCTTCGGCGTGAGAAACATGAGCATCTGCCGACCCTCGAGCTTTGCGGCTTTCTCTACGTTCGCAACCTCGCTCATCTCTGTGGCGAATTGCCTCATCGTCTCAAGGCCGAGCTCCGGGTGACCCATCTCTCTGCCGCGGAAGCGAATTGAAACCTTCACCTTGTTTCCGTCTTCAATAAATTTCACCGCGTGGTTCTTTTTCGTCTCGAGATCATGTTTGTCTATATTGAGCGACAGGCGAATCTCTTTGAGCTCTACCACTTTCTGCTTTTTCCTGGCTTCTTTGTCACGCTTCGATTGCTCAAAGCGGAACTTGCCGTAGTCAATTATCTTCACGACAGGCGGTTTTGCCTGAGGCGCGATATTGACGAGGTCCATGCTTCTGTCTTCCGCAAGCCTCAAAGCCTCCGCAGATGACATTATGCCAAGCTGTTCGCCGGTTTCACCGACAACTCTGACCTCTTTTTCGTTGATTTGGTCATTGATTTGAAGTTCCTTGCTGATAGTTCACACCTCCGCTATGATGGGTATAAAACCCTGACCGGCAAAGCGTAATACCCGGCGCTTTGCCTCCTCCGCTGAAACAAACAAAATGCGGGCAAAATCTGCCCGCAAATCAATCAATCAAAAGCGACGCAATCTTGCGCCGTTCAGAGATATTGACCTGTGTTCAGATAAACTGCACCGGTGGGAGATAAACTCCGCTTTGTTGTCCGAATTGAATTATATATCAGGTTTTGAGGAATGTCAAGGGATTTTTATGTAATCCCCCGCCCTGATTGAGTAAATAAAGCAGTCGCCCACCTCATAGCCGCTTGTTTTCTCCATCGCCATGGCGTAGAGAGCCAGCTGTGTCTTATAAATGGGCAGCAGCTCTTCTGCCGACGAGACATTATCCGTCTTGAAATCTATGATGTTAATTTTACCGTTTTCAACGAAGGTGCAGTCCGCCGCACCCTGCAGAATTATCTTCTCCTCGGAATCAGCTTCCTCTATCACGTCGCGCGCCGAAACCTCAACTGTGAACCGCCGCTCTTTTTGCACATCAGGCGACGAGAGAACCCTTGAGCCGAGTTCACTCGAAAAGAATCTTTTCACCTTATCGAGGTCGATAATCTCCCCTTGCTCCTCTGTGATAAAGCCCGCAGAGAGCAGCCTTTCAAGCTCGGCAGCGGGATTCGCCGCCGCTTTTTTGAAGTCGGCATACTGCATGAACTCGTGTAAAGCTGTTCCCCTTTCCGCCGGAGAAAACCCTTTCACTCCCAGCCATGAGGGGCGTTTCAGCAGGATTTCACTAGCTGCGCCGCGCTCTTTTGAGACGATACCCGAGGCAGTCACCTTTGAGGGAATCAGCGTCAGGTTTTCAAAAGGATAGATAAAATCAGCGCGCTTTTTTATCTCTGCAATGAGATTATAATCGGGCTTGATTTCAGTCATGTACTCTCTCTTTGCTTCTGCCTGAACAGCCTCCTGATCTACGATTTCAATCTTCCACGGTGTGAAATGCTCCTCATATACTACGCCATCGGGATTCCCAGCGATTTCCCTCAGTGTTTCGCCTGACGGGTGGCGCAGAGCGCTCAAAAGAAGCAGTTGAAGGAAACTCTTTGCCTTCTTCACGGCATAAGGAGCTATGGAAGCATTCGCCGAGGCATCCGCTGAAGCATTCATGATTTCACTTTCGGGGTTTGCCGCCGTGCCTAGCATGATGAGCTTTTCGCGGGCGCGCGTCATCGCGACGTAGAGCACGCGCAGCTCTTCGGCGGCTTCCTTTTCATCGTTCGCAAGCTTTATCGCCTCTCTCGGCATGGTCGTGAAACGCGCACCCAGCCTGTTATCGCGGATTCTTATCCCCATGCCGAGATCCTGGTTCAGCAAAACAGAGTCAGTATTATTCGCTGCCTTCCTGCCGCAGCCCGCAATAATGCACACAGGGAATTCCAAGCCCTTTGACTTATGCGCGCTCATCACCCTGACGCAGTTCTTTTCAGCGCGGTCGGTGGAAATATCCATGTTGGGGCTGTTCTGTTTCATTTTCTCAATATAGCGAACAAAGCCGCTGATCCCATTATATCCCGAGCTCTCGTAATCCTTTGCGAATCTCTGGAGAACGCGGAGATTCGTGAGGCGATTGTCCCCTTCCTCCATCGCGAGGACTATATCCGCATAGCCCGTGCGGGTATAGAGCATGCTGATAAAAGCATCTGAGGGCATCGTGGCGGCGAAATTACGGTATTCTTCTAAATCCGAGAGGATTTTCTTATAGCGTGCATCCTCATCCGCCTTGCGCAGAACAGAAATATACAGCGGCTCATGCCTGTTATTCATGCGCAGTGCTGCGAGATCGTCCGGTGTGAAGCCATAAATCGGGCTCAGCAGCACGGCGAGCAAGGCTATATCTTGGTTCGGGTTATCAATGATTCGCAAAAGCGCCAGCATCAGCCTGATTTCCTGCGCATCGAAGAATCCGCCGGAAATATCTGCTCTGGCAGGTATTTCATTATTTGCGAGGATTTCGGCATAGTCGTGAGCATAGCTGTTCGCGCTGCGAAGAAGCACGGCAAAATCTGAAAAAACCGCGGGGCGCTCGACGCCGCTCTCCTTGTCTTTTACAGTGAAGCCGGAGGAAATCATGGTCTTAATCTTCTCCGAAATGAAGTTTGCCTCGGTGACCTGCGCCTCAATTCTCTCCTGCTTCCTGAGGATAATCAGCTCCGTTTCACACCCGGCTTTGGCGTTGAAATCCGCGCCGCAGACGAGCTTTTCTTCTTCGTTATACTCGATTTCTCCCGCAGCCTTGCTCATCAACTGGCTGAACACGAAATTCACTGATTCCGTAACACTTTTGCGCGAACGGAAATTGCGGTCCAGAATTATATAAGCTGGGTAATTATCAAGCAAAGAATCATATTTATTGTAGCTTTCATGCTTCCGTATAAAAATGCGCGGCTCGGCGCTTCTAAAGCCATATATGCTTTGCTTCACATCTCCCACCATGAAGAGATTGCTTTCGCGTTTTGAAACCGAGCGGAAAATCAAATCCTGTACCTCGTTGACGTCCTGGAACTCATCAATCATCACCTCGTCAAAGCGCTCGGAAATCTCTCGTGCCAATGGCGTGGCTATGCCGTTTTCATCACATAGGAGCTTAAGTGCGCAGTGCTCCAGATCGTTGAAATCCAAAAAGCCCTTTTCAAGCTTTCTTGCTTTATATTCAGCCGTAAATGAGAGCGCAAGCTCCGAAAGTTTGGCAAGAATTCTTCTTATCTCCGTGAACTCTCCGATGCATTCGCTTTCACTGGAGGTTATCAGTTTGCCGAGGGTTTTTACAAGTGATTTCACCTCCTCTTTCAGTATATTAGTTCTAATAAATGTCTGCGAACTTTTCTCTTCCTTTTTAAGCTTGCCGAGTGATTTAACCTTGAAGCCTCTGAGGGCGGCTGAAATATCGTCCCATGTGCCGTATTTTGTAAGATTGCGAAGCTCATCGAGTTGCTCCATTGCGTCTTCAAGGCTGCCTGCAAAAGCACTGAAAATGCTTTCCTCCTGCGACGCAGCGATGTGAGCAGATTCCAGAAGCCCGCCGGCATACTCAAGCGCCTCGCATATATGGCTCAAAATCACTGCGCCCCAAGGGCTTGAGGCGATCTTGCCATTTGCGTCAAGCATGTCTGTTTTTGCGCGAAGCCAGCCCTCAGGAGAAGGGTTCTGCTGCATAAACGAGTGAAGCTTCTTGATTATCGCAGCGAGCGCGTAATCATTTCTCTCATCCGTGAAGGCATCGGCGAGGTCATCATAATCTCCCGATTCAAATGCTACATCAAGTACATCAGAAATCACATTGTCTTGCATTTCAAGCGCGTGATTCTGCTCCATTACCTTGAAGTCTGCCGGTATATCCGCCGCTTGGAAATTCTCCCTGACTAAATCCGCACAGAAACTGTCAATCGTGCCTATTGAAGCCTGCCCCAGCAAAACGATTTGCTTTCTTAACCACTCATTTGATGAATCATCACGCAGCATCTCGCCGAGGCGCCGCTCTATACGCGCCCTCATTTCCGAGGCGGCTGCACGTGTAAATGTGACAATCAGCAGCTTATCGGCGGGCGTTGGGTTTGCTTCTGCCGTCAGGCGCTCAATGGCGCGCTCAACAAGCACCGCTGTTTTTCCCGAACCAGCCGCCGCCGAAACAAGGATTGTGCCTCGGCGCGCTTTAATCGCGTCGAGCTGGCTTTTAGTCCACTGCGGCAAAAGAATCACCTCCCATCATTGATTCCTTTTGCGGCATACCCATTTGAAAAAAAATCTCTGCGCGCTCTGCCTTGATGTTTTGCACGTCCTTTTCCGTAAACTCCTTGCCGCACGCCGCCGCATACGAGCAATATTTGCACGCACTCGTATTCACCAAATTCGGTTCGGCCGATATATCCCCTCCGTGCAGCGTGTTCACCATCGTGGCAATCAATCTTTTTGAATAATCCAGAACATATGAAAGCTCCTCGGCAGAAAGCGTTGAGCTTTTTGCACTTACAGCGCCGGTTTTCGTCACCGATGCGGGAATATATTTCCCATTTGCCGCACTGTCCATTGCGCGGATAATCTCATCGTTTTCAAGTACAATTCCATTCATTCTAAGCTCTTTATCCGCGGTATTTTTTATGTCTCCTTCTCCTCCCTCACGTTCTGCCGCCACCGAAGGGCTGGCCGAAGGAACATAGAGAATGCCGGCAGGCAGCAAGTTTCCACTTGAGATAAGCGCAGCAAGATACACAAGCATTTGCATATTCAAGCCATAAAGAACATCAAGAAGATTGAACTTCTTCGCGCCGGTTTTATAATCAATTACGCGCACGTACTTGCCATTCGAGCTGTCAAAAAAATCTACCCTGTCGACTGTTCCGATGATGGTTGCTCCGCCACCCTCGGTTTTGACTTTTAGGGGCGGGAACATAGTATTTTCGCCCAGCTTCAGCTCCATAAACTCAGGCTTAAATCTGCTCTGCGCAAGCTCTTCACTCACATGTCTGATAAGCAAAACCGCCGCCTGAGTCATGCGCTTTAAGCGGTATTTCTCGCGTGCATCAAGATGCTCATAGCCGCCCATGGAGATATTTGCATATTCCTCAATCAACGATGCGATTGTCATCATTAGCTCTTCATCGCTCATATCTTCTAGTTTCTGATAAGGAGAATCAGGTTGAAAGATTTGCTCGAATAAATAGTGCATGACTGTTCCATACTGCTGCACATCTATAGTTGCGGGCTTTCGCTCTCGGGCGCGCAAACCATATTCGCAGAAATATCTGAATTTACATTTATGATAAGTCTCTATTTGAGATGCTGATAAGCGCGGCTCATTACCAAAGAGATCTTTTGATAATCCTTCATCCTTGATTCTGCTCTCCTCCGAATCTGCTGCACGCGCCAAGGCCTGCTTTCTGCCGGAAAAATCCGGCATTTCTTCAAATAGAACTTTTAGGCTCTCGCTCTCCTCATTTCTGCTTTTATACCTCGCGGCCATTTCAGAGAAGGCGGCCTCCCAGGAATTCCCCTTTTTCTCTACAGACAGCGGTTTGTCGGCTTGCAGAGAATCACCAAAAATATCTCTGATTGAATCAATTATTTCGCTCGGCTCACAATCGCCGGAGGGAAGCTTCTTCGGATATGTCACATACAACTCATGACTGGGCAGAACCGCTGCGGAGTAAGCGAGATAGCGCTCCTCAATCGTTTTCTGCTCCAGAGAATCTCCGAGCGGCAGGCTGAAATCGTTAATTAAAACGCGGCGCTCATAGTCTGAAAAAACACCTGAATTTCGTGGGATAAGCGGGAATTCTCCCTGCACCGCGCCGAGCAGAAACACCACGCCCGGCTTACTTTGCCGCACCTGCTCCGGCGTGCCGAACAGCACTTCGTCCAGCACCTGCGGGATTTCCGATATATCTTCGCTACGCACGACGTCACGCATGAGGTTATAATACCGCTCTCTCCCGGTTCTCTTTTCACCTAAAACGTCGGCCATCTGTTCAAGGATTTCTATCAGCAAATCCCAGATTCTTATCTGCTTTGCCGCGAGCGAAGCCTCGCCTGAATCCTCCAGCTTCTTGCAGTATTTATGAATGTTTTCCTCTATATCGAAGTCCATCAGCATTTCATAGAGAGCCTCGGAAATTCCCCTGCCCGTTGCCCCTCTCGATTTTGCCGCGAATTTCTCCAGCGGCTTGATAATCCGCTCTCTGAGTGCGTTCAGGCGCCTCAGCTCCGCAGTGTCAGCGTCTGTCTCCTCATCAGTGAAGCCGCGCGGATTCCGCGTGAATTCCGCTCGCCACGCCGAGGACTTCAGCCGCCAGAGGAACGCGTAATTCTCCAAATCTGAAATATCCTTTGACGAAAGCCCCGAAACGCCTGTTTTGAGCAGCCCCAGGATTTCCTCCGTTGCATAGCTTCTCGTCACCGCTTCAAAAGCACCGAGCGCGAAGCGCATGACGGGTTCGGCGTCGATTCTCTCCGGCGCGGAGATAAAGCACGGGATTTGCCTTTTGGCAAGCTCCACGCCTAGGATATTTTGATACCTCTCCGGCGCACGGCATACGATTGTAAAATCTCTGTATTTATAGGCCTTATCCATCACGAGATTTCTGATGGTCGCCGCGATATAAGCCGCCTCGGCATGAACGTCACCGGCCTCAAATATATGAATCCCTTCACATATTTCAGCATCACTTTTCTTCGCAAATGCGAATATCTTCTTCTCAAGCTCTCCCAAGGAAGGGTTTTTTTGCCGGTGATTTTCTCTTAACAAAACATCCGGAAGAACGTTCACTCCACAGCTCTCGGCAATTCTTTCAAGCTTGCGTTTTGTGCGGTTCGTCAGCGCGAAAAGAGAGGTTTCACCACTTATCTTTCCGTCAGTGCAGAGTGAAATGTATGTCTCCTTCGCCTGAACAATAATTTCCTTCAGCACGGCTGTTTCCTGCGCCGTGAAGCCCTCAAAGGAATCCACAGCCACGATCGCGCCCTTGAAAAAATTGCTTGCAGGGAGGATATCTGCAAGCCTTGAGAGATCATCCTGCGAATCGAGATATGTCGCCGAGACGAGCGCATTATAACTGTTGAAAAGCAACGCAATATCATTTAACTTTGCCTTGAGCGCACCCTCCGGCAGAATCTTCGACGCTTCCCTCAATTGGCTTTCGGAAATCCTGCACATCTTCATTTCGCTCACAGCATGGAGCATCACGTCTGCAATTCGCCCGTTCTGGGCGGAATTGCGGTAGATTTCAAGCAAGGGCGCGGCCTCTTCAATCGCCATATTCATAAGGATTCTCCTGCCGCCGTCATTCAGCTTTTTGCCTGCAAAGCCACCCTCTTCGCGAAACACCGTCTCAGCAAGGCGCGAAAAGCTAAGCACGCTCACCTTTGCGGCATTGACAGGACCGGCCAAGCGCAGAATTGCTTTTTCCGTCTCAAAGCTATACTGCTCCGGCACTATCAAGAAAAGCTTATCGGTTTTGCCGCTCTTATCGACGAGCATGCGGCGCAAATATTCTGTTTTTCCGCTTCCTGCTCTGCCCAGAACAAACTGCAGCATATTTCCTCCTGTTTAAGAATCCTGCCTGTTCAAATAATTCTGTATGAAAATGGCGTCTTCAACTTCCAAATCCTTGTTTCCCGCAAGCGATTCCACGTGATGCCTGAACTCATGCCTGAGAATTCTTCTGAGCTCATATCGAAGCTCTTCGTAGTCACAATTGGGAAAAGCCTTCATCAGCGAGCCATAGTGAATCGAGATTCGCCTGCCCTGAAACCCACCGCGATGATACTCCCCTACGATATAGAGGTCATTGCTCCTTGCCGCAGGACTCAGCACCAGCCTCTCATCAAGCGAGATGCCGCCGTTCAAATCCTTATAAAGCTCCTGCGGAATCTCATCCGCGAGGTCATTCAGCATCTCGTTTACTTCTTCGATAGTTATCATTCCGATACCGGCCTCCTTCTGAAAGCCTAAAAGGTATTTCGCATTGCTTTTATTGTAATGCCAAATTGATTTTTGCGCAAGCCGCACAGCAGAGTTGAAATTCTACTTATCTAAAATTGCATAGTTATGTAAACTAGACGTGTCAAAAAGCAGGTTTACGGAAGTTTTTTGCAAGTTGCACTCCTTTGTAAATCATTTACAGTTTTATGCAAAAAAATGTTGCATTTTGCATATAAATATGCTATTATATGAATGCAAAGAACAGTTTTGCTATACAATTCACGATGAATGTCCACGATGAGAGGACGAACGTCCGAAAATAAAGTATAATTCAATGTGAGAAAGGAAGATAGTTATGTCAAATTTCACAGAGAGATATTCAAGAAGAGTTTCCGGAGATTATAAAACCCCAAGCAGGAGCGGTACTTCGTTCGTCGTGCAGCAGAGCATGCAGCCGGTGTTCTTCTCTGCACCCACAACGGATTATAATTACAAGCCTCAGTCACTGCTTTCGCTCTTTGGCAAAATGAAGAAGCAAAAAACCGCATAATATCACTGATCTCTCCCCATAGTTCCATGACACAGAACCCCCTCGAAATGAGGGGGTTCTCGTATTTGCGTAAATAGAGCGGGTTTTCACCCGCCCAATAATAAGCCTTGTTATTGACTTTACTTCGTTCCCTCATACACCGCGACGGCGCATGCCACTGTGGCGCCGACCATCGGGTTGTTACCCATGCCGATGAGACCCATCATCTCAACGTGCGCCGGAACAGAAGATGAGCCCGCAAACTGTGCGTCGCCGTGCATTCTGCCCATGGAGTCCGTCAGGCCGTAAGAAGCCGGACCCGCCGCCATATTGTCCGGATGCAGGGTTCTGCCCGTACCGCCGCCAGAGGCCACAGAGAAATATTGCTTCTCATTCTCGTTTGCCCATTTCTTATATGTACCGGCGACCAAGTGCTGGAATCTCGTCGGGTTCGTTGAGTTGCCCGTGATTGAAACATCAACGCCCTCATGCTTCATGATGGCGACGCCCTCAAGCACATCGTTCGCTCCATAGCATTTGACAGCCGCGCGTTCGCCGTCTGAGAACGGCTTCTCCTCGACGATTTTGAGGTCGCCGGAGAAGAAATCATAATCCGTCGCGACATATGTAAAGCCGTTGATTCTCGAAATGATATATGCCGCATCCTTGCCGAGACCATTCAGAATGATTCTCAAAGGCTCTTTTCTCGCCCTGTTCGCAGTCTTCGCGATTCCAATCGCACCCTCCGCGGCAGCAAAGCTCTCATGACCCGCGAGGAACGCAAAGCACTTCGTCTCATCTCTCAGAAGCATCGCGCCGAGGTTGCCGTGACCGAGGCCGACGGCTCTCTGCTCTGCGACCGAGCCCGGAATGCAGAACGCCTCAAGCCCTATGCCGATGGCCTCGGCGGCTTCAGCCGCCGTTTTCGTGCCTTTCTTGATTGCCACAGCACAGCCGAGCGTATATGCCCAGCCCGCATTCTCAAATGCTATAGGCTGAACGCCCTTCACTATTTCGTAAGGGTCAAAGCCTTTACCTTTACAGAGCTCACGCGCCTCTTCGAGACTGGCAATACCATACTCCGCGAGGCATTTCTCTATCTTGGCAATTCTTCTTTCCTTGCCTTCAAACATGACATCATTAGCCATTATCTTGTCCTCCTATTTATATAGTATTGTCTTATTCTTCTCTTGGGTCTATATATTTAGCCGCTCCGTCAAAACGACCATACTGGCCTATATTCTTCGCATATGCGTCATTTGCCGACATGCCGTGGCGAATATCTTCGAGCATCTGGCCCACCTTAACAAACTGGTAACCAATCACCTCGCCGTTTGCGTCAAGCGCCATCTTGATGACATAGCCTTCGGCCATCTCCATAAAGCGCACACCCTTTGCACCTGTGCTGAACATCGTGCCAACCTGGCTGCGCAGTCCTTTTCCGAGGTCTTCGAGCCCTGCTCCTATCGGGAGGCCGCCCTCCGAGAAAGCCGTCTGAGTGCGCCCATATGCCAGCTGCTTGAAAATCTCTCTCATCGCAACGTTAATCGCATCGCAGACGAGATCTGTGTTGAGGCATTCAAGCAAGGTTTTTCCAGGAAGAATCTCCGCCGCCATCGCGGCTGAATGTGTCATGCCGGAGCAGCCGATTGTCTCGACGAGCGCCTCCTGCACGATACCCTCTTTTACGTTGAGCGTAAGCTTACAAGCGCCCTGCTGCGGCGCACACCAGCCGATTCCGTGTGACAGGCCGGCAATATCGCTGATTTGGTAAGATTTTACCCACTTGCCCTCCTCGGGAATCGGTGCAGGGCCGTTGTTCGGGCCTTTTTTAACAACGCACATGTTTTCCACTTCATGGGAATAGTTCATTTTGGTACTCCTTTCGGCATTTATTCTTGGCAGGGAAAATACCCTGGCTGAACCCCCGCCTATACCAATCGTTAATATTATAACGGGAAAGGCAGGATGTTTCAAGTGCTTTCTTCCCTATTCATGCGCTGTCTTCCATATACCGCACCGTTTTTCCGTGTGCCACGGCATATTCGATTTCCGATTTCGTACTTTCTCCTATATATCCGTTCTTGTTTATTACGTAAATCTCATCAGCCATATCAATTTTTCTCTTATGCATTTCATCAAGCATTCGCTTGGTTTCATCAGACATAGCTTCAACATCTCCACTGTGCCCGAAGCAGCCGACGGAAATGATTATGTTCCCCGCAAGTGTCAGCCTCTTCTGCGTCTCAAGGAAATCCTCCTTGAATTTCGTGCTTCCGCACAGCGTAATAACCTTGAAATTGCCAATCATTTATCTCCCTCCGCCGCATGCTCAAAGAAGCTTTTTATTTCCTCCGCCGACACGCCCACACCGCCAATAGCATCAAGCTTATTCTCAAGCCTTTCGCCGCTCCTGAAAGCAGGCAGAACCCAAACTGAGTTCTCCTCATAGGCAAAATCATTTATTTTCATCTGTGCCTCAGAAAACCCGCCGCCTGTGATAGCCTGTTTCAAATCCTCCGGATTGATGTGCTTGCCCGCTGCCTTCGCAATTTCTTCCACATCATCAAAGTGCACATGTTTTACCTGGCAAGCATCATACATTGCGTCGTTATACTTCATTAGATCGGCGCCTATTGACTCCGCATACAAAAAGCCCTGCATCATTAAATCCGTGTGGATTCCACCCTCGGGGCGCGGATGAGCCTCCGTCGGCATCCACTCGATTTCAAGCCGGGGAAAATCCGGCAGCAGCTTTTTCAGCTCGAGGTGAGCGCGATAGCAGAACGGGCAGGAATAATCAAAGAAAATCGTAACTTTAGACATGGCTTTCCTCCTGTTAATATAATAATAACGGCTTCACTTACTGTCCGAAAAAACACCCAGTGTGTATATTATAATGTACTTAGAGGGTAAAAGCAAAAGATTTTTCAAAATCGCTTGACATTCTCGAACGTATGTTCTATAATACAATCAGAAAGGGTGTTATCAATGAAAAAGAGATTATTTATAGATATGGACGGCGTGCTGGCGCGTTTCCATGATGAGGAAAATTACCTTGTGAGAATGTATAACGCGGGGTTCTTTGAGAATCTGCGTCCGTTTGGCGAAATGCTGCAGGCGGTGAAGCTCTTTATGCGGTGCAATCCGCATATTGAGGTATTTATCCTCTCCTCGCTGATTGACTCCCCGTTCTGTGCTGACGAAAAGCGCAGATGGTTGCGGCGTTATCTCCCCGAGGCACGCAATGTTCTGCTCGTTCCTCAGGGCGTGGATAAGTCTGATTTCATCGGCGAGCTTACGCCGCTCGACGTGCTGATTGACGATTATAACAAGAACCTGTTCTCGTGGAAAGCATCCGGCGGCCGCGCAATAAAGCTTGTCAACAACATCAACCACCGCGGTTTAATCGGCGAGAAATGGCGCGGCGATTTGATTCAGTATAACGATATGCCGTTTGCGACGTGCCACAAGTTGAACACTTATTATGAGTATGCCCAGATGGATTTCGCGGAATACCTGCAAGCCGCACTACCCGTGGCGTTGCCGGTGGCTTCAGTCGGATAAATAGCTTACACGGCCTCATAGTCAGGCATACTTCAATAAAGAGTGCCTCAGGATTAATTTCCTGAGGCATTCTGCTTTTACGTCTATTCTGTTTCACTCGTTTTGTTCCTTGCTTCGCCGTCATTTTTCTTTTATCGGGAAAAGGAAGTGAAGCTGCATATCACACCTCGCTTGTTTTCCCGGAATAAATCATAAGGTGCGACATGTCGCAGTCAAGCGGTTCGCAATAATTATTCTGATTCGGCTGAAAGCTTCTTCTCTTTCGTCATGCCGATTACCGCCATTCCCAGGATAAACAGCACAGTGACGAAAACAAAAGGCAGACGTCTGTCCAGCGCGGAGATTGCGCCTATCATGTAGCCGAACGGCGCCGAGAAGGCAATCATGAAGGCCGTCAGGAGCGCGACTATTCTCGCCCTCTCGCCTTCGTCCACATTCATCACAACCATTGTGTCTTTCCTGGGCATAATCAGAGCCGCCGCCATTGCCTCAAGCAGAATATAGCCCGCCACAACGGCGATGTTTCCTTCAGGTGCGAAAACCAGCATGAGCTGCCCGCCTATGCCCAGAACGAAGCCAATTTCCATCGGCAGCTTCAGCCTTGCGGGGTTGATTCTGTGCTGCACGCCGAACATGAAAATTATCATTATCGCCGCGCGGATAATCGGGAAATATGCGAGGTATTCTTCGGGGATATTCAATGTGTCGCTGACATAAAGCCCGAAGAAGTTGCTTGTGGCCATGTTGCTGATATACAGGATTATCATTATCGCCAGCGTTTTCAACGTCTCTCTGTTCCTGAAAATCTGCGGGAGCAAGTCTTTGTATTCATACATCACCGTCAACACGGTTTTCCCCTTTGTCTCCGCTTTTCTTATGATTCCCTGTTTTGTCTCAGAGGTATATTTATATGTGATTATCCACTTGATAACCATTGTCATTGAAAACGAGAAATAGAGAGCGCGCATAACCGGAACCAACGTGAAGCTGCCAATCAGCAGCCCGGATATGGGCGCGAAGAAAACAGAGAGCAGTCCCGCAATGGTTATCCATGTGTAAATATTCACCGTTTTGCTTTTGTCTGCGTCTTCAATCAGCAGGCACGACCACGCCGTCTGATTGATTTGCTCAAAGCTGTTGAGCAGCACGGCGGCAAGGAAAAACCAGAAATTCTGTGAAACCGCCCAGATGAGGCACGGCAGCACCCAACCGAAGAAATCGCCGAGCATCGTCGTCGTCTTTCTGCCGAATTTGTCCGCAAAGATTCCACCCAAGAACGAGAACGCCACCTGCACCACCATCGCAAGCGACAGGATAAGCCCGATTTCAATATCCGTCACGCCCAAAGCGTGCATATATACCGTCGCGAACGGTATGATTAGGTTTGCGGGAATCCCCCAAAGCGGCTCAATGAGTATACACACCTTCGGGTTGCCCTTGAGCACTATGAGCGTGTCCATAAGCGGGTGCCGCTTCACCGCCGTTAAAATCCTGTTTGCCATATACCTCTCCTGTTTCTGTTGATATTATTATACTTCATGGAGAGAAAGTTCGCAAACTCCCGCTTGCGGTTTTCCCTTATTTACTGTATCATAAAGAAAAATATGCACGCGAAAGGAAACAAAATGAGCTTTAGAGAAATTAGCATCGACAATGTGAAAATCAACCCGTTCACGGCGATAAACAAAAGCTGGATGCTCATCACGGCGGGCAACGAAGAGAAGCACAACACAATGACGGCAAGCTGGGGCACCTTGGGCGAGCTTTGGGGGCATTATGTCAGCACGATTTACGTCCGGCACTCGCGCTATACGTTTGAATTCACCGAGAATTCCGATTATTACTCGCTGTGCTTCTTTGATGAGAAATATCGCAGCGCGCTCAATTTCTGCGGCTCGAAATCCGGCAGAGATTATGACAAGGATAAAGAAGCCGGCCTCACCGCCGCCTTTGACGGCGCGCCCTATTACGAGGAGGCAAAGCTGGTTTTCATATGCAGAAAGCTCTATTCGCATGACATAAACAGAGATGATTTTATTGATAAATCTGTTGACGACGCGTGTTATGCCGATAAGGATTATCACCGCATGTATGTCGGTGAAATCGTGAGGGTTCTTGAGAAAGACGAGGGCTGATATGGAGCTGAAATTCCCGGTTAACGCCATTTTCCTGGACTTGGGCTGGACGCTGTTGTATCCGAAGTCCGGCGACTGGATGCTCTCAGAACCGACGAAGGAAATACTTGAGGCGCACGGCTTTGCTGAGCTTCCTGAGGAAAAAGTGAAGCACGCCTTCACCACTGCGCACAAATTTCTTATCGCCGACCATCACGTGGAAACCGTAGAGAAGGAATACCTGCAATTTCGGCGGTTCTACGAGATTATTTCAGATTTGCTGCCGGAGCTGATGCTGACAAGCATTGAGCTTGATAAAATGGCCCAAGCAAAGGTCTATTCCGATGAGCTCTACGGGCTTTTTGACGACACGGTTGAGACGCTTGAATATCTCTCAAAAAAGTATAAGCTGGGCGTGATTTCAGACACCTGGCCGGCCGTTGAGCGCTGGCTCAAGAAGAATAATATCCATCACTATTTTTCATCTTTCACGTTCAGCTGTTTTCTCGGCTACTTCAAGCCGGATAGGCGAATGTATGAGCATGCGCTGACTTCTCTCGGCGTCTCGCCGGAAGAGAGCGTGTTTGTAGACGATTTCAGCATGAACCTGGAGGGCGCGGCAAGTGTTGGCATCCAGCCTATATGGATAAAGGCGAAGCCGAATCTATTTGAAGAAAACGCACTGGCAGGCGCCCACGGCGAAGATATAGATGACAAGTTCGTCTCAATCGACAGAATTTCAGATTTAATGAAGCTGCTGTAAAATAAAAAAGAGCCATAGGCTCTTTTTATTTGCTTTCAATCAGGCGCAGGATATTATCCATCGTGATTTCAAGATTTCGCTCGGAAAAGTGCCGCGCCTCACTGAAATCCATCGCCTGCGTGTTTATGCTGAACGCCGCCGTCACGCCCGCATCATAGATTTTGCCTATATCGCCGGCAATCCCGCCAACCACGGCAATCACAGGCACGCCAAGGCTTTTCGCGCGCCTTGCAACGCCGTCTATAACCTTTCCCCGCAGGCTCTGTGAATCGAGGCGACCCTCGCCAGTGAAGATATAGTCGGCGTTGGCCGCTTTCTCCGCGAAATTGACTGTATCCAGCACGGTTTCAATGCCCATCTTCAGCTGTGCGCCTAAGCACGCGCACATGCCCGCGCCCATTCCGCCCGCCGCACCTGCGCCCGGCAAAGCTGAAAAGTCTCTTCCTGTGCATTCAATTATCTTATCGCTCAGATGGCGTAGCCCCTCATCAAGAAGTNNCAGCACCGGGGAGCGCCGAAATATCCTTGCCGGTGCATTCGGCAATCTTGTCGCTCAGGTGCCGCAAGCCCGTGTCAAGGAATCTGACCGTCTCTGCGTCCGCGCCCTTCTGCGGCGCAAAAACATATGCCGCACCATTCTCACCGTAGAGGGGGTTATCTATATCGCACATGACCGTGATTTTTATGCGCCGGATTGCACTGTCAAGATGCGACAAATCTATCTTCTCTATTTCACACANNTCTCCCTCGGCGTTCACAAATTCCGCGCCGACAGCTGCCGCCGCTCCGCAGCCTCCGTCGTTCGTGGCGCTGCCGCCCAAGCCGAGAATTATATGCTTTGCGCCTTTCTTTACGGCATCAAGCATCAATTCGCCCACGCCGAAGGTGGTCGCGGCTTTGGGGTTGAGCCTGCCCTCGGCAAGCGGAAGCCCCGCGCACGCCGCCATCTCGATAACAGCCGTCTCTCCGTCGGGCAGCATGCCGTAAAACGCCGTCATTTTCTCGCCAAACACACCGCTAACCTCAGCGGTTATTTTTTTGCCGCCAAGCGCCGCAAGGAAGCAATCGACGGTTCCCTCGCCGCCGTCCGCAACGGGTATGCTGATTACTTCAGCCCCGCTCATGCGCCGCTTTATCGCGCGCTCCATTACCGAGCAAACCGTCGCCGAGCTCATCGTGCCCTTGAAGGAATCAGGAATTAGGATTAGTTTTTTCATGGTCCACCTTGCTTCTTCATTCTTTTTACCGGCAGCAGGCTTCTCGTTTCATTATAATACTCATCAAAGCCGGGGCGGGTGGCGCGGTTATGCCTGTCGGCGAGCGGAATGCTGACGAAGAAGAACATCAGCGTGTTCACTGCCGGGCCCGCAAGCAAGAACCACATTTGCGGCGCGGCTGACAGCATGATGATGTATACGCCCCACCACATAAGGATTTCGCCGAGATAATTCGGGTGGCGCGAATTCTTCCATAGACCTTCTCGGATAAGCCGATCTTTCTCTGTGCTTCCGCGCCTGAAACGGTGCATTTGAACATCGGCTATGAGCTGAAGCGTCGCCGCCGCCATGCAGATAATGAAGCCCACAATCGTTATCGCATTTAACGTGCTGTTTTTCAGAAACTCTATGCCCGGCAGCAGGCACAGGTAAACCACCAGCGTAGGGAACATATTGATTCCGAAAAAGCTGATGAGCTGAAATATGCGCGGGAACCTTTGCTTGAAATGGTCGTAGCGCCAATCCTGCTTCTCAAGATTTGTGAATGTGTACGCCCAATTGCACGTCAGGCGGACGCCCCAGTACCACACCGCTATGAGCAGTAAAATCATGCCGGCGTCGGCTCTTTCAGTATACCACGCAATTCCCGTGAGGATAACTATCGGCGCCACGCTCCAGTATGGGTCATATACTGACACATTCTTTAAGGCCACGCCGCCGAGGTAAACAAAGACCGTCGCCGTAGCGTCGCCTATCAAAACCCGCAGAAAGATATGTAAATCCGGCAGTAAAATAAATGTCAGAACTCCTATTATTCCCGCCGCGGCATATATCACCGCGATTGCGACAAATCCCGCCGCTCTGCTTTTCCTCATTGTTTCTCACCTCCGACCATAAATTCAGCCGCAAATAAATTTGCTCTAAGTATAAGTATATCCCATTAAAACCCTAAAAACAAGAAAAAGCACCACATGACCGTTTTGCGTCATATGATGCTTCGTTTTTGATGGTTTTGAGCTTTTTTACTCTCTTTCCACAACCGTGCTGACTCCCATTCCGCCGCCCACGCAGAGCGTCGCGAGACCGCGCTTCACATCTCTGTATCGCATTTCGTGCAGCAGCGTGACGAGAATCCGGCACCCCGAAGCCCCCACAGGGTGACCCAAAGCGATTGCCCCGCCGTTGACGTTGACATTCTTCTGCGGCAAGCCAAGCTCTTTTATAACGGCGATTGACTGCGCCGCAAAGGCCTCGTTCGCCTCAAATAAATCTATGTCTTCAACTTTTAAGCCGAGCCTGCCGAGAAGCTTTCTCGTGGAGTATACCGGCCCGACGCCCATATACGCGGGGTCTGTACCCGCCACTGCTCCGCCGCGCCACAGAGCCAGCGGCTTTATGCCAAGCTCAACCGCCTTCTTCTCGCTGACAAGCACCACCGCGGCAGCGCCGTCACTTATGCCCGAGGAGTTCCCCGCCGTCACGATGCCGTCTTTCTTGAAGGCGGGCCTCAATGCCGCAAGAGTTTCCGCCGTTGTGCCGGGCCTCACGCTCTCGTCAGTATCAAACAAATAGCTTTCCTTCTTCGTTTTTATCTCAATTGGCACGATTTCCTCGCCGAACTGCTTTTTGCCTATGGCGCTCTCCGCTTTCTGCTGGCTTTGCGCCGCAAATTCATCGAGCTCTTCACGGCTTAATTCCCATCTCTCCGCCACATTTTCGGCGGTGATGCCCATATGGTAATCCCCGAATGCGTCCCACAATGCGTCTTTTATCATTGCGTCATAGATTTCACCATGCCCCATGCGATAGCCGTATCGCGCCTGAGGCAGAAGATACGGCGCACCGCTCATGCTCTCCGTGCCTCCCGCGACAACTATATCCGCCTCGCCGGAGCTTATAAGCCTCGCGGCCATATTTACGCTTTCAAGCCCCGAGCCGCACACAACATTGATTGTCACGGCTGGCGTCTCCGGCGGCAAGCCGGCCTTTATTGCCGCCTGGCGCGCGATATTCTGCCCAAGCCCCGCCTGCAAAACACTGCCCATATAGACATGCTCAATTAAATCGGGTGTAATGCCCGCGCGCTTTACAGCCTCTGAAACCACCGCCGCGCCTAAATCTGCGGCAGGAATTGCGGCAAGAGTGCCGCCCATCTTTCCTATTGCCGTGCGGCAGGCGGAAGCAATAAAAACCTTCATGATACCCTCCTATTCAAGCGGAAAATTGATTTGCGATGCATACTTCCCGCCGGCGTATAATGTCTGCGTCGCCGTTATATTCTTCACTTGCGTTGACCAAATGCCCGCCTGATTGCTGTGCAGGGCATATTCGGGAAAATGCGAGGATGAAATATCCACGCGGATTTTTGAATTCTTCTGCACCTTCCAGTCAATATCCCACATGCTTATATTCACCTCCACGATTTCGTCGGGCGTGTAGGTAAGCCGCGCATCACTGCCGTTTCTGAAAGCAAGCGTCGTGATTCCGCCTCTTATGTTCACCGTTTCGCCGTCTTCGAATTCCTCCATCACCTTCACATAGAAGGCCGTATCCTCGGCTGTAGAGCTGACGTATAAACGCGCCTTTATCGCACCGCAGAACGAAAACCCGTCTTCAAGCGGCTCGGAGATGAAGCTTAAAACGTCATCTCTGTATCCTGCCGCGGGCTGACTTAGGCTGCCTACCTGCTCCATGCTTCTCAGCATGGATTCCCCGCCGTGTGCGAACGGGGCGTTATCCGGATTATAGGTATAAGAAGCATCGTTTTCGCTGTTATCTGCCGTTTCCTTCAAAGCGCCTGTGCTTTTGCCATCAATCGAAAGATAGAGCGTTTTTTCACCGGACGGAGCAGGCGGAAAGCTATCCCGCTTTGTCCATTTATCCGCGCCGATTTTATATGTCAGCACTTCCTTTTGCGGCAGCTTGTTTTCCACCAGTGTTTTATAGAACCATGAGAGCGGCGCCTGAACGCTGTCGTCTTCAAGGTTATCCGTGTTTTGATGGGAGATAACCGAGGCGTAGCCGTGATTCCACGGGCCGACCTGCAATGTGCTGTGCTCACGAGCCTCGCTTGATAAATCCTGATATGTCACGAGCGCGCTGCCGAGGTGGTGGTCATACCATCCCTCGCGGATATAAATCGGGATTTTCACCTTACCCGGAATATCCTTCAGCAGCTTCCAGAAGCCCTGCTGCCAGTAGCTGTCCGAGCGCTGAGTGCTTGTAATCCAGTCTCTGTACCACGGCAGCTTGATGCCCCACAGCTTTTCATCCACCTCGACCTGCGGCATATGCTTGTATGATTCAATCATGTCAGCGGTGATTTCCTTGCCCGCGTTATCCATCGCCCACGCCGTGAGAATATCCTGACGGAAAAGCCCGTCTTTATATGCAGAGACATGGCGGTCTGTGCCGTAGACGCCGAGATACATGGATTTCACTTCTTCCGGCACGGCGTCGGCCATGCACCAGCCCGTCAGCGCGAGATAAGAATCGCCGAGATAGCCGATGTTGCCAGAAAAAGGCTGATTTCTGAGCCATTCAAGCGTGTCAAGCCCGTCATTGCGCTCGTTTACGTTCGGTTCCCATTCTCCCTCTGAGTTCGCCGTGCCTCTGCACCACTGATACACAAATGCGAAGCCGCGCTTGCTGTATTCTTCACCCTGCAAATTGAGCGCTCTTTCCGAATGTGGGTAGCAGCTGCGCATGAGCACCGTAGGAAATTGCCCCTCTCCTTCGGGGAGATAGCACTTCGTAAAGAGCCTCACGCCATCGCGCATTTCCAGAAAAACCTCGCGCACAGCAAAGCTGTCGCTCATCCTTGCGGGAAGTGCCTTCCCGAAAAGAGCTTTCCTGTGCTCAAGCAGTTGCAGAAGCAGTTTTTCCTGTTCGTCCATGTTTTCCTCCCGTCAAATCACACCGTCTCTATAAAGCTCTTTAATTTCTTTATCTGAAAGCCCCAGAAATCCCCCATATACCTCGCTGTTATCTTCTCCCAGCGTCGGAGAGGCTTTTCTGATGTCGGTTTTGCTTGCCGTCATCTTCACGGGGTTGCCGTTTAAGATAATATCCCCCATGACGGGATGATGAGAATGCACTATCATCTCTCTGGCTCTTGAGATATGCTCATCGTTTATAATATCCTTGAGGTCAAAAATCGGGCTGGAGGGAATTCCCTTTCCAAGCAGCGTCTCCACGATTTCATTCACGCTTTGCTTTGACGTCCACGCCTCAATATATTCCTTCATCTGCGCCTGATTCTTCACGCGCAACGGTATCGTAAGAAAGCGTTCGTCTTCAGTCAGCTCCGGCTTTTTGAGAATCTCATTGCAAAGCTTTTCATACATCTTCTGGTTTCCGCAGCCGATTACGACATAGCCGTCTGCCGCCTGATATGTGTCATACGGCGCGATAGACTGATAGCTGTTGCCGATTCTCTTCGGCACCTCCTCGGAGACGATATATCTCTGCACGGCCTGTTCAAGGCTCGCGACGACGCAATCAACCAGGCTGATGTCAACCTTCTGCCCCTCGCCCGTGATATTTCTCTCATTGATTGCCGCCAGAACGCCGATGCTGAGGTTCAGCCCGCCCAAAATATCCCCGATTGCGCTGCCGACGCGTGTAGGCGGATTCCCCGCCTGCCCCGTCACGCTCATGAGGCCGCCCATCGCCTGCGCGATGATGTCATAGCCGGGGCGGTCACGGTACGGGCCATAGCTGCCAAAGCCCGATATTTCGCCGTAGATAATCTGCGGGTTCACCTTTTTGAGCTCGTCATATCCCAGCCCGAGGCGCTCCATTACGCCCGGGCGAAAGTTTTCAATTACTATGTCTGCTTTTTTAACTAAGCGCAAAAACAGCTCTTTTCCCTTTTCGGATTTGAGATTTAATGTAACGCCGTGCTTATTGCGATTGAGGTTAGAGTAATAAAGGCTCTCCTCATTTATATACGGGCCGTAGGCTCTTGCGTCGTCACCTCTGCCCGGCACTTCAATTTTGATGACGGTTGCGCCCAAATCGCCGAGCATCGCACCGCAGAAGGGTCCTGCAACCACCCTTGTCATATCCAAAACAACTATATTTTCCAGCGCTCTGTGCTCTGTCATATTTCCTCGTCTCCTATGCTTATTTTCATTCTCATGAACGCCGAGCCCATTGACTTCCCCAATGTATCGAGGCGCAGAGAGTGCGTCGCGCCGCCGCCGAGGGCATGCTTCATCACGAAGTTGAAACCTCCCAGAGAAGGCACGTCATACCTCGTTATGTCGCCCTTAACCATGCCTTTGAAATGAGCTTTCACACGTTCCGGCGTGACCTCGCGCTCAATTATCGCATAATACTCCGGCTTTCTCGCGAAGACGCAGACATTGCTTGTGTCTCCCTTGTCTCCCGACCTGCCGTGAGCTATTTGATTCAGATAAATCTCCATCATTTTACCTCCAGAATGTGTGACTCAAGCTTCACAGCGTCACGCGGAATCAGCGTCGGCCACAGGCCGATAACCTCGCGCACCTTGGGTCTGCCGCCGAAGAAGCTCGCCCCGGGCGGACCGTTGAGCTGAAGCGGTGCGATTTCAGGCACAAGCTTCATCGCTTCTCCTTTTTCTCTCGTGCGGACTGCATATCTCAGCACAACCTCGTTCAGGTTTTTTATTTGCTCCGGCGTGGTTTCGGCAACATCTAGGTGGAGTGAATTCAGCCCGATATAATCAATCTGGATTTCCTCGGCGTTCAAGCCTTTGCGCTTCATCTTCTTCGTGAGAATTTCAGCGGCGTACTGCGCCTTTTCGTACGCGTCAGGCCACGCGAAGCTAAGCATTCCCGCCACCTGGTAGCCGTTGTGGTATCCCATTGATACCTTTAAGGTGTCCGGTCTTTTTTTGCCCTTTATGCCTCCCACCTTCACCCTCTGCTCTCCCGCCTGCGTGAGCGTGGCGTGGCTTATATCGGCGACGACATCCGGCGTGAAGTAATTTGCGGGGTCATGGATTTCATAAAGCAACTGCTCCTTTAAGGATTGCTCCGAGATAAGCCCGCCGCAATCCGGCGCTTTCTTGATGTGGAAGTCCTCTTCCGTAAGCTCGGCAATCGGGAAGCCGAGCTCATCCATTTGCGGCACGCTGCGCCAATCATAATCGAAATTGCCGCCCGCACCCTGTCCGCCGCATTCAAGCAAATGCCCGGCAATTATCCCGCGCGCCAGATTATCCCAGTCATCGGGCTTTATTCCCAGCTCGTGCATTACAGGCGCCAAAAACAGCGCCGAATCCGTTGAGCGCCCGGTGATTACCATATCCGCACCGCTTTGCAGGCATTTCAGCGTCGGCTCATGCCCGAAATAGACGTTCGCATTGAAGATACTGTCTTTTATCGCCGCAAAATCGCCTACATCATCAATATTCGCGAAAGAAATGCCCTCTGAAAGAAGCCTCGGGATTTCAGCGGAAATCTCATCTCCCGTGACATAACCGATTTTCATGCCGGAAAGCCCCTCCTCTTTGAAAATCCCGGCAAGTGCATCCACCATGCTCGTGATGTTCATTCCGCCCGCGTTGGTCAGAATCTTTATGCCTCGCTCATAAGCCTCCTTGCCGCAGGATTTCATCATGCCGATGAAATCAGACGCATATCCGGCATTCGGGTTTCTCAATTTTTGCCTCGCCATAATCGACAACGTGAGTTCGGCGAGATAGTCGCAAGCCATATAATTAATGTCGCTGTGCCGCACCATATGCACGGCAGCGTCATTGCTGTCTCCCCAAAAGCCCTGCCCGCCTCCTATAACAATTCTTCTCATCTTCTCCTCCGCAATTTTTAATCATTTTCATTATAAAATGAGTTGTAACATACGGCAACAGAAAAGCGATAGCATCTTCCCTTTTTGATATTTTATGTCGATATTCTGATATGGAATGCTGATTCGACAAGTGCTGCGAGCAAAGAAAAATCCATCACATGTGAGAAGCGGAACGCTTCGTGATTGTGATGGATGGAGCTTTCGAGCAGATTCGAGTCTGCGCTTCGCTTGCAGACCTTGCACTTGCCTTCTCTTCGTTCGGCAAGTGCCACGACCAAGGTTCGAATCTGGCATAAAAGAACCGCTGAAACGAATAACTGT
>DBCZ01000033.1:1190-4074 GCA_002293315.1 Ruminococcaceae bacterium UBA945 | reverse complement strand
CTTCGTGCGTCGCTGCGCTCACTGTCAATTATCAACTGCCCATATGGTTTAGCAGCTTTACCATTTCATATTTAGTTGGTATGCGAAGCGTATAATTCTAATCCAGAATTATATCATTTCATTCAGTGTGTTATAATTATGTCAATGTCGTGAAGGCGTTATTTTTCTTGTGCCTTTCGGCTGAAAAACTATAAACACTGGAGGAGATTCAATGCAAAAGCGAATCAGCAAACTGCCTTTCAAAGACACTCCCGAGCAGAGCGCGGAGCTTCAGAAGGTGCTTGAAGGCTTTAAAGGCACTGACGACAAGGTTCTTACGGCTCTCCAAAAGGCACAGGAAATCTACGGTTATCTCCCTATGGAGGTTCAACACAGGGTGGCCAGAGCGCTGAACGTGCCGCTGGAGGAGGTTTATTCGGTTTCCACGTTCTATTCAATGTTCGCGCTTGAGCCTAAGGGAAAGTATCACATTTCCGTTTGTCTCGGTACGGCCTGCTATGTAAAGGGCTCGCAGCAGGTGCTTGATCGTTTTGTCGAAAAACTGGGCATCGACCCTGAAAACGCAACTCCCGACGGAAAATTCTCGCTCACGGCAACCCGCTGTATCGGCGCTTGCGGTCTCGCTCCTGTTCTCACGGTGAATGATGACGTTTACGGCCGCCTCGTCCCCGATGATGTGGATAAAATCCTCGCGAAGTACGAATAAGCATGCGTGAGTTGTCACTCAACGTGATGGATGTCACGCAGAATTCAATTTCAGCGGGTGCCAAGATGATAAAAATCATTGTGCGAGAAGACAAAACCGCCGACACGCTCTCCATATCCATCGAAGATAATGGCAGAGGTATGAGCGAAGAGCAGGTGAGAAGCGTTACGGACCCGTTTTACACCACGCGCACTACGCGAAACGTCGGCCTCGGCGTTCCTCTCTTCAAGATGGAGGCCGAAATGACCGGGGGCAGCTTTGAGATAAGCTCGAAGCCGGGTGTGGGTACGAAGCTCACGGCTGTATTCAAGCCGTCAAGTGTGGATATGATACCCCTCGGCGACATAAACGGCACGATTTTGCTTCTTGTGACCTGCAATACGGATATTGATTTTCAATACACCCGCTCGCTGAAAGAGGCGGAGGAACGAGAGTTTTCTCTTAACACGCAGGAGCTCAAGGAAATCCTCGGCGATGAGGTGGCACTCAACTCTCCCGACGTCGTCATCTGGATAAAGGAGTTTCTGGAAGAAAACACGCGGGAGCTTATAAATCAGTGAAGCACCAATAATAAACGAAAGGTAATGGTGAAAGCAATGAAATCATTGGCTGAACTTCAGGCAATAAAGGAAAAAGCGCGCGCAGGCGTAGAGCTTCGCGATAACAGCGAAGCCGGCACGAGGGTTCTCGTCGGCATGGCCACATGCGGGATAGCAGCGGGCGCGAGACCCGTCCTCAATGAATTCGTCGAGGAGGTCGCGAACCGCCGCCTCAAGGACGTAATGGTGACACAGACAGGCTGCATCGGCATCTGCCAGTATGAGCCGGTTGTGGAAATCGTACAGCCCGGCAAGGAGAAGGTCACATATGTCAAGATGACTGCCGATAAAGTTAAAAGGATTGTCAACGACCATCTTGTGAACGGCAACGTGGTCACAGAGTACACAATCGGAGCCACAAATTAAAAGGAGGAGAACTGCATGTATCGTTCAAATGTGCTGGTATGTACAGGCACGGGCTGTACATCATCAAACAGCGAAAAGATTGCCTCAGAGCTTGAAAGTGAGCTTCAGAAGCAGGGTCTGGATAAAGAAGTGAACGTCATCAGAACGGGCTGTTTCGGCCTCTGCGCTCTCGGCCCGATTATGGTCGTTTACCCCGAAGGTGCGTTCTACAGCCGTGTAACGCTTGAAGACGTCCCCGAAATCGTTTCCGAGCATCTCTTGAAGGGCAGAATCGTGACGCGTCTTCTCTATGACGAGACGGTTGACACAGACACAATCAAGTCTCTCAACGAGACGACATTCTATAAAAAGCAGCACCGTATTGCGCTGCGTAACTGCGGTATCATCAACCCGGAGAATATTGAAGAATATATCGCCGAAGACGGCTACGCCGCGCTCGGCAAGGCGCTCACCGAGATGACGCCCGAAGAGGTGGTTCAAATCGTTCTCGATTCCGGCCTTCGCGGACGCGGCGGTGCGGGCTTCCCGACAGGCAGAAAGTGGAGCATGGCGGCTGGAAATCAGGCTGACCAGAAATACGTCTGCTGCAACGCCGACGAGGGTGACCCAGGCGCGTTCATGGACCGCTCTGTTCTCGAGGGCGACCCTCATGCGCTCGTTGAAGCCATGGCAATTGCGGGGTATGCAATCGGCGCGTCGCAGGGCTATGTATATGTCCGCGCGGAGTATCCGATAGCCGTTCGCAGGCTTCAGATAGCCATCGACCAGGCTCGCGACTACGGTCTTTTAGGCAAAAACATATTTGACACCGGCTTTGATTTCGATTTGGATATTCGTCTCGGCGCGGGCGCGTTCGTCTGTGGTGAGGAGACGGCACTCATGACCTCTATTGAGGGCAAGAGAGGCGAGCCGCGTGTAAGACCGCCCTATCCGGCGCTCAAGGGACTTTACGGTAAACCCACGGTCCTCAATAATGTTGAAACATACGCGAATATCGCGCAGATTATCCTAAACGGCGCTGATTGGTTCAAGAGCGTGGGCACGGAGAAATCCACAGGCACAAAGGTTTTCGCGCTCGGCGGAAAGATTACGAACACAGGCCTCGTCGAGGTTCCGATGGGCATCACGCTGCGTGAGGTCGTCGAGGAAATCGGCGGCGGTGTTCCGGACGGGCACCACTTCAAGGCGGCGCAGACAGGCGGCCCCTCCGGCG
>DBCZ01000033.1:375-1068 GCA_002293315.1 Ruminococcaceae bacterium UBA945 | reverse complement strand
TGCACGCCCTGCCGCGTGGGTACGAGAAGGCTCTATGAAATGCTTGAAAAGATAACATCGGGTCAGGGAACGCTTGAGGATATAGACAAGATGGAAGAGCTCTGCTATTTCATCAAGGAAAACTCCCTCTGCGNNGCCCCGAACCCCGTTATCTCAACGCTCATGTATTTCCGTGACGAATATGAGGCGCACGTCGTTGATCATAAATGCCCGGCGGGCGCGTGCAAGGCCCTTACGAACTACTATATTCTTCCTGATAAGTGCGTCGGCTGTACGGCCTGTGCGCGCAAATGCCCTGTTCAGTGCATCAAGGGTGAGGTCAAGAAGGTACATGAGATAGACCACGATAAGTGCATCAAGTGCGGCGTNNGGGGGAACAATAATGGCTATGGTAAACATCAAAATAAACGGCATGCCTTATGAGGTTCCTGCCGAAGCGACGGTCCTTGAGGCCGCGAGAGAAGCGGGTGTGAACATTCCTACGCTCTGCTATCTCAAAGACTTAAATCAAATCGGCGCGTGCCGTATGTGCATGGTTGAGATTGCGGGTGCGCGCGGTCCTGTTGCGGCCTGCGTATATCCCGTCAACGAGGGCATGGAGGTTCTCACGAATACGCCGAAGCTTCAGAAGGCCAGAAAAATGAACCTTGAGCTTTTGCTCTCCGTTCATGACAAGCGCTGCCTGAGCTGCAC
>DBCZ01000033.1:0-245 GCA_002293315.1 Ruminococcaceae bacterium UBA945 | reverse complement strand
GTTATCGGCCCGAATAACCGCGGCTTTGACACTCAGATAGGCTGTGCGTTTGAGCAGCAGCTCAATAACGTTGAGTGTGTTGCATGCGGCCAGTGCATCGTGGCCTGCCCCACAGCCGCGCTTGAAGAGAAGAGCTATGTGAACGACGTTCTCGAGGCCATCGCTGACCCTGAGAAGATTGTCATTGTGCAGACAGCACCGGCCGTTCGCGGCGCTTTAGGCGAGGAATTCGACATGCCTATAGG
>DBCZ01000054.1:656-5926 GCA_002293315.1 Ruminococcaceae bacterium UBA945 | reverse complement strand
ATGTCTTTATCGCAGTTGGCCTTTAGAATATCGTATAAATCCAACGTGTTCACGCGCTCTGCGGCATGCTTTATCGATGCGTTGAGATAGTCGATTGCCTTTTGCTGGTCTGAAGTTTCAACGTCGGCCAAAAAGCTCTGCGACAGCATGATGTCCGTGGAGGAGGGCACCACCATCGTGTAGACGTTCGCCGGGGTACTTGCGGCGAAATCCGCCACAGTCTCGATGAAGCTTACGCTCTGGCTCTCGGAGAATGAAAAATAGCGGTATCCGCTTCCCCCGATGATGAACATGGTGTTGAAGTAATCTTTTTCCAGTGAAGAGATGTCTCTTTCGGCGGCGGGGGTTAAGTCGTCTAGTTTGAGCTGCACAGATGCGCTTGCGGGAGCGTCGTCAATATCCGAGCTGCCGGAAACAACGCCAGCCTGAGAGGGATCTGAGATTGCAGAGGAAGCCGCCGAAGTAGCTGACGTGGTCGGTGAAGAAGCGGTATCCTTGCCGTCTTGATTTCCTGCGGGATTTACGAAGATAAGTATGGCCGCGACTATGGCGATAATCAGGATAATCACTATCGCGGGAATCGGCACTCTCCGCCGTCTGCGGCTCACCGGCGGCTTGCGCCTGGAGTTGCGCATACCCGATGTTCTTGAAATATACTCACGCTTCAATATATCCCTCCTCTCTATACTGACACTCACATATCTTACCATGAATGCGGTTTGTATGCAATTGATAAGTGCGAATCAAAGCAGGCTTCAGGCAGTATAAAGAAATGCCGCATCACACAAAGAACCCCTCACATGCGTGAAGCCTGTGAGGGGTTTCCTTTACTGGTTGTCCGAATTCTCCGCAGGAGGAGTAACCGGGGGCGCGGGAGGCGGGTCAAGCGTGAGTTCCGGCTGTACCGGTGCTGCCGGAGGCGGCGCTACAGGTGCATACTGCGGAGGTTGCGGCTGATAGCCCTGTGGGGGGACAGCATAGCCCTGAGGTGCCTGAGGAGGCTGATAGCCCTGCGGAGGCACTGGCGGCACGGGACGCGGCTTTATCTGGCCGAAAATCTTATATGAAAGCTCTGAGAGGAAGGGAACATTGGCTTCGTTTTCTTTGTAGACCCTTGTGATTGCGATGATGCTGAAAACAATCGCCGCGATGTACACAAGCCACGAGATAAAACCGAAAATCCCCGCGAGAACGTCGCCCAAAACCCAAATATACAGATTTCCGAAAACGCTTTCGAGCGTCGAGAAGCAGCCGACGACAATCGAAAGCAAAAGAGCTTGAACCGTCTGTCTTGAGAGCCACTCGTCTTTCTCGAAGAAAATCGCAATCGCCGCAAGCAACGCTATAAGTACAGGCTGCTGCAATACTACGAGAACGAACGCAATCACGGCATAATAAGCTAAAACAATGCCAACCTTACCTTTTCTCATGATAATACTCCTTCAAATTTATTATATCCATATCGTGATTTCATTTTAGTCCAACGTGTTTTTATAGTCAAGAGGATTTTTCTTAAGCAAACTATACGGAAATCTTACGAAGNNGCAAAAGAAAAGCGGCCATCCGATTGGATGACCGCTTTTCTTAAAGTGTTGGCAAAAACCTATTTTCCCGGACCGTCGCCAGTCAAGTATTTTCGGCACAAATGGGCTTAACTTCTGTGTTCGGAATGGGAACAGGTGGACCCCCATTGTAATCAATACCAACTATTCGCGCGCCTTCATAGGCGACTACAATATAATATCATAAACCCCGCCCCAATGCAAGAGTTTTTTCATGGTTTCGACATTTTTTGCGCTTTCCACAAAAACTGGTGCTTCTAAGCAAAAAATCTCAATATATTGGGCAGAATCTGATTTTCCAATGCTACCAGCCGCTGATTTTGCCCCTCTGCATAGCCCCGATTATCTTCGCCTTGATGTCCGGGAAATCCTTCTTGAGAGCACTTATCAAATCTTCCGTGTCCTTGCGGGCGGTTACGCCGTCAACCGGGCAGGAGGACTTCACGACGGGAACACCCATTCTCTCCAGAGAGCGGAGTATATCGCGCTCCTCGCAGAAAATCAGCGGGCGAATCATCGTTATATCCTTGCGCGAAAGATATGTGACGGGCGAAAAGCCGGCGGCTCTCCCGCCATACAGCAGGTTCATCATAAAGGTCTGCACGGCGTCGTCCAGATGATGCCCCAGCGCGATTTTATTCAAGCCTAAATCAACGCACATGTCATGCAGCATTCCGCGGCGCATTCTGGCGCAGAGGCTGCATGGGTTTTGCTCCTTCCTGTCTTCAAAGATAATTTCCGCAAGATTCGTACGCCGCACGGTATGCTCTATGCCGAGGCTTTCGATATAGCTCGTCACAGAGGAGAAATCCGTCTCGGCGCCGCCGAAGCATGGGTCAATCGTCACGGCGTGAAGCTCAAACCGCGCGGGGTAATACCTCGCCAGTGTGTGCAGGGCTGAAAGAAGAAACATGGAATCCTTGCCGCCGGAAACCCCGACGGCGATTCTGTCTCCCTCATGAATCATATCATATTTTTCAACCGCCGCCCTGATTTTCCCTTCTGCTCTGTGCATTTTTCACTCCGCTTTCCTGTATACTGTATAGTCTACAGTATACAATAGTCAGCAATTTGAAGCAAGTGACTACATTCTCGGCAGCAGAATAAAAACAAGGAAAGCGGCAACGAAGATTGAAAGCAAAAGCAGAACCGTGCCGATTATAATGAGGGCAATTTTGTGTGGCTTCCGAAGACGCGGCGAATATGAGATGAACAGAAGCACCACGCCGGTGAAGAAAAACATGGCGAGATATAATGAAAAGCTCATGGCGGTTACTGACGGCGATATTCCAGAATATCGCCGGGCTGGCAGTTGAGGGCGGCACAAAGCTTTTCAAGAGTGGAGAGCTTTATGGCCTTAACCTTGCCGTTTTTAATCTGCGAGACGTTTGCCATCGTCAGGCCGACAAGCTCGGTCAGCTCGGTTACGCTCATCTTGCGCTTGGCAAGCATTACGTCAACATTGATTATAATCATATCATTCCCTCCACTTCCTCTTGCAGTGCCGCGGCCTTTGAGATGTATCGCGCGAGAACCGCTGTGGCGATGGAGAGCGCAAAGCCCAGCACGCAGCCGAACAGTGCGAACAGCATGACGGCAGGGTGGGTCATCTGCAGAATCACCATAACAATATTTCCGATGAAGAAGAAGATAATGTCGCACAGCAGGATAATCGAGGCGATTTTCACGAGCTTTGCAGTCAGCACGGTGAAAACCAAATCGCGCCTGATTTGCATCGCCACGCGCCAAATCAGGCCGAGAATGACGAAGAACGGCGCGGCGGTGATTAACAGGAAAACCAGCCACGGGATGTACATATACGCGAACTCAGGGTTCATCTCCGCGATATTACTGCCGAATTCCGGCAGGATATAACCGCAGATAAAAAGCCCGCACACCGTGACGGCTATGACCGCCGCCTTAATCAGGTTTGCCAAAGTTTTTGATGACATATTATTGCCTCCTTAAAATTAGTCAGTTTTATCCGCCCACAGTATTTATAACACAGTGGAGCAGCATGGAAGAGTAGACGTTCTTCAGTTTATACCTTGCAGCGCCAAGCAGAGCCCCAATAATCAGCCCTGTGATGACTTTCCAAAACATAATCTCGGGGATATTTGCGTCGGGGAAAAATAGCGAGGTTCTCCATATTACGGTATCAATATACCCCAAATGCCAAACTGCGAACAATAGAGTTGAAACGATATATGCACTCTTTTCGCTTTTGATGTGTATAATCTGCCATATGAAGCCGCGGAATATCAGCTCTTCATATATCGGCGTGATTGCGGCACCGTACAGCAGTGAAAGAATACCGTTGAGATTGAAGCTTGAAGTGATGAAAGGGGTTGAGATAAATATCGCCGCCGTGATAAGTGTGGTTATTACATAGAATTCGGAGAACTTCGCAGGCCATACCGCAAGCTTGAGATTCTTTATTCTTGCCGCTAAGATAATGCCGCAGCTCAATACGGTCATAAAAGCTATGTCAAAGATAACATCAGAGACAAGGGTTCTGGTTATCAGCAGGAAAACCAACTGCACAAGCCCGATTCGCAGGAGCTGAAGTGCGCACAGGCCGGCAATAATTAAAACAAGCTTCCTCATTTACTGACGCCACCCTTTCCCGATGTGACACCATAGTAGCAGAAGCAAATCGAAATGTCAATAAAAATTTATTGTTTTACGATAAATATTTATTATAAAACAGCTGAATTAAAAATGAAAATAGCGGCAGAGTAAAACGGAGATAAATATATGAAAACAGAAGAAAAACCGAGATAGAAGCGAGAATATTAAAAAAGTGGCGGAAAAAGATTGACTTCGTAAAATCAATATGTTACTATCATGAGGCGCCTCTTGAATAAATGGCGGCGCAATGGCAAATAAAGCGTAAATTACGGAGGGAAACAATGTCAACTTATATGGCGAAACCGGCAGAGGTTGAGCGCAAGTGGTATGTCATAGACGCGGCGGGCAAGCCGCTGGGTCGTGTGGCTGCACAGGCGGCGGTTCTGCTCAGAGGAAAGCATAAGCCCACTTACACCCCGCATGTCGATTGCGGCGACCACGTCATCATCATCAACTGCGCAGACGCGGTGCTCACAGGCGGCAAGGCGGAGAAGAAGTATTACTACCGTCACACGGGATATATCGGCCATCTTAAAGAGGTCAGATATGACACTCTTATGAAGACAAAGCCGGGCTTTGCGATGGAGCTTGCCGTGAAGGGAATGATTCCGGCGAATCATAACGGACGCAACGCGATGCTGAGGCTTCGCACATATGCGAACGGCGAGCATAAGCACGCGGCCCAGAAGCCCGAAGAGTGGAAATCATAAGAGGAGGAGCATAAATTATGTATGAAACATCACCGTATTTCTACGGAACAGGCAGAAGAAAAAGTTCTGTCGCGAGAGTAAGACTATACCAGGGCACGGGCAAGGTTACGATAAATGACCGTGACATAGACGATTATTTCGGCCTTGACACATTGAAGTTCATCGTGCGTCAGCCTTTGTCTTTAACCGAGACAGATCAGAAATTTGACATAGTTTGCCGCGTACACGGCGGCGGCGTCACAGGCCAGGCGGGCGCAATCCGTCACGGCGTGGCGAGGGCGCTTCTCCAGTATGACACGGAGAACCTGCGTTCGCAGCTCAAGAAGGCGGGCTTCCTGACGCGTGACCCGAGAATGAAGGAGCGCAA
>DBCZ01000054.1:0-637 GCA_002293315.1 Ruminococcaceae bacterium UBA945 | reverse complement strand
AAACGAAGCGTAGCTCTCGAAGAGATAAAATTTGGAGTTTATGTAAAGCGCAAAAGCGCATGTTTGCTGGATTTTTGTTGTGCTTAGTGGAGATGAAAATCAATGAAATTTGCTGCATATGTAACAAGTATGTAACAGGTATGCAACAAATGAAGAAATGAAATTAGGAAGTTTTCAAGGGATTTAGATTCTTTGAGGACTTTCTTTTTATTTCTGTAAGAAACAAGGTTCTCGGTTCCTGTTCTAAATCTTTGATTTAGGTAACAGGTGAGGTTCTTATATCTTGTTGATCGCATCAATGAGTTCTTGAATATCAAGGTGAGTGTTATGGACATAATCAACATTCTGAGAACTGNNGCTGGAATACGAAGTAGATATATACAAAGAGCATATGTTATTGATGAATTGATGAAAGAATAAGGAAAGAGAAGTGAGATCAACGTTCTAAGATGGATTAACAAAGAAGATAAATACAAAAAAATGCGCAGATTCAACATTCTAAACACAGGAGAGCTGCTGAACATGAAGCAGTCAATGGTATATTCATCGACGAAATTCGACAATTTCAACAATTTGTGATATTGAAACCGAGAAGTGAATTATGCAATACTTACAAAAATAGCTTGACTAATGTGAA
>DBCZ01000082.1:30387-34480 GCA_002293315.1 Ruminococcaceae bacterium UBA945 | reverse complement strand
GCATATTCCAAATCGCCGCCGACGGGAATCCCGTAGGCGAGTCTTGTCACCTTAACCCCTAGCGGCTTCAAGAGCCGCGAGAGGTACATCGCCGTGGCCTCACCCTCAACGGTCGGATTCGTCGCCATGATGACCTCCGCCACGCCGCCGTCTATCCTCGCCAGCAGCTCCTTGATTTTGAGCTGGTCCGGCCCCACTCCTCCGAGCGGCGAAATCAACCCGTGCAGGACATGATACATGCCGTTGAAGTCATTTGTGCGTTCCAAGGCGAACACATCTTTGCTCTCACTGACGACGCAGATTATCGTCCTGTCGCGCCGCTCACTCGCGCATATTGGGCAAAGTTCCTTGTCCGTGAGGTTGCAGCACACGGTGCAGTATTTTATCCTATCATGCGCCTCGACTATCGCCTGTGCAAAGCCTTCCGCATCGGTTTTGCTCAAATCAAGAATATGATATGCAATTCTCTGCGCGGACTTATGCCCTATGCCCGGCAGGCTTTCAAATTTCTCCACAAGCGCCTCAAATGACGGAACATTATAGCTCCCCATCACATCAGCCCGCCGAGGCCGCCCAAGCCGCCAAGCGCACCAAGGCCTCCTGAAATCTCACCCATGCGCTCTTCCTTTTCCTGCTCGGCCGCGCGCAGGGCCTCGTTAACCGCCGCCGTGACTAAATCTCCGAGCATTTCTGCGTCATCCGGGTCTATGACCTCCGGCTTGATGTTTATCTCCTTAACTTCCATCTTTCCCGTCACAACAGCCTTAACCGCGTCTCCGCCCGAGGTGGCGGAATATTCCTTTTCCTCCAGCTCGGCGGTTATCGCCTCCATATGCTCCTGCATCTGCTGCGCCTGCTTTGCGAGCTGCTGCATATTGCCCGGCGCTCCCTTGCCGTAGCCCTGCGGTAATCTTGCTTTCATCACACTTCTCCTTCATTCTCTTCTTCTATTCTTCTGGCCAAAAGCTCCAGCGGGTCTTCAGCTTCCTCAAGCCTTCCCATATACGGCCCGAGATTATAGTTTTTCCCGGACACCTGCCTTATCGCGTCTTTCATCTTTATTCTGAAATCCGCCTTTTTCAGCAAATCAAAGCCGATTTGCGGCGCTTCGATGAGAATATACCCCCCGCTCACATAGGCCTTTGAGCCGTTGAACGCGGCGATTATGCTTTTCGGTGCCTGGTCTTTCATCGCCTCAAGCACTTCATTCCACCGCGCAAATTCTGTCGTTTCGCCCGATGGCTCTGCCGCCGGCGGCTCTTCGCCACCCAGACTTATCTGCCCCTCAAGCGGCTTTTCCTCATCGAGCTTCGTCTCTTCTGTCTCCGGCGTTGTCTCTATTTCCGGCTCTTCGGGTATCTCTTCCGGCTTGACTTCGCGGATAAAATCATCAAACAAATCCTCATCGGGCCCGCTCTCTTCTATTACTTCTTCCGGTATCTCCTCTGCTTCCTCCGGCTTTTCCTTCGGCCGTTCCGCAGTCTTCGACAAAGCCTGCGCCATCCCTCCGCTTTCCAGCCTTTCAAGCCTGCGAAGCACAGCCTCCGCCGAGGAATCCAGCTCCGGCGAGCACAGCCGCACAAAGGCCATTTCCAGCTCGGTGCGCTGGCTCCCGTATCTCATCTTATTGAGCGTCTGCTCGAAGGTATCAAGCCCGTGGATGATTTCGCTGAGCTTCATTTTTCCTGCGTGCGCCGCCATGGCTTTCAGCTCTTCGCCGTCATTTGTGAGAATCTCCTCCGGATTTTTCACCGTCTTGGTTATCATCATGCCGCGGAAATACTCCGCCATTTCCTCGCACAGCCTGTTCATATCCTTTGACTGCCCGTAAAGCTCCGCAATCAAACCGATGGCCCTTGCCGCATCCTTTTGCTCCACCGCCACAATCAGGCTTTGCAGATATATTCTGTCCGCCACGCCCGCTGTTTCATTGACTACCTCTAGCGTCACGTGATTTGTTCTGCCGAGGCATTGGTCAAGGATTGAAATCGCGTCACGCACGCCGCCGTCAGCAATCCTCGCGATTTTCACCGCCGCGTCTCTGTCTATCTCCGCATTCTCCGCTTTAGTGATATACTCAAGTCTGTCTGCGATGTCCTCAGGCGAAACCCGCTTGAAATCAAAGCGCTGGCAGCGGGAGAGAATCGTCGGCAGAAGCTTGTGGACCTCGGTGGTGGCAAGGATAAAAATCACATGCGCGGGCGGCTCTTCAAGCGTCTTCAAAAGCGCGTTGAACGCCGACACCGACAGCATGTGCACCTCATCGATAATATACACTCTGTATTTCGCAGTGGCGGGCGTGAAATTGCTCTCCTCAATTAGGCTTCTGATGCTGTCAACACCGTTATTGCTCGCGGCGTCGATCTCCACCACGTCAAGAATCGAGCCTTCTTCAAGCCCTCTGCATATCTCACATTCACCGCAGGGGTCGCCGTCTTTCAGATTGAGGCAATTAACCGCCTTGGCGAGAATCTTCGCGCAGGTCGTTTTGCCTGTTCCGCGCGTGCCGGTGAAGAGATACGCATGCGAAATTCTTCCGCTTTTCAGCTGATTCTTCAAAGTGACAGTCACCTGCGGCTGCCCGAAAACATCTGAAAAAAACATTGGTCTATACTTTCTGTATAGCACCTTGTATCCGCTCTCCATGGCCGTCACCTCGCTTTCCTTTCTTAAAGACAGCAAAAGCCGTAAAATATGTGAACGGGCAGGCGACCTGCATCGCCCAGAACAAACCGCTTAATGCTGCTCGGTTCCCCGCCTGACATGGTTCACGGCATTCTGCCGTGCAGACCTGTCCGCTCGCATATTCCACGGCATTCGCCGCCTTGCCTTCTATTACCTGTATATTATATCAATTTTCTCTTGTAAATACAAGCCTTTCAGTATACAATAACAGAATGCGAAAACTTACAAAAGGATTAAACTGACTATGGAAATTCGTTTGGCAACCATCGGCGATGTGCCTGACATCGCTTCACTTTATGAAAAGGCGCGCATTCTGCTTCGTGAAAGGGGTATTGACCAATGGCAGGAGGGCTACCCCAACGCGGATTCTGCGCGCAACGACATTGAAAACGCCTATTCCTTCGTTATAGTGGAAAACGGCGAGGTCATCGGCACGGCGGCGCTGGACGTCGGCGTCGAGCCGACCTACGTTGAAATCTTCGAGGGCGAATGGAAAACGGAATCGCCCATTTACGCTTTCGTGCACAGGGTGGCCGTTAACCCCGAGAAGAGCGGCAAAGGGCTGGCCGCGATGTTCTTCGGCAAAGCGGAGGGCATCGCCCGTGAGCACGGCGTTATTTCCATGCGCTGTGATACGCACAGAGACAACCACGCCATGCAGAAAACCCTCAAAAACGCCGGGTTTGAATACTGCGGAATCATCTATCTTGAAACGGGCGCCGAGAGGCTGGCGTTTGAGAAGGTGCTGAGATGAAAAAACTGTATCTTATAGGCGGCACTATGGGTACCGGTAAAACGACCGTCAGCCAAGTTCTGAAGCAAAAGCTCCAAAACAGTATTTTCCTTGACGGGGACTGGTGCTGGGACGCAGACCCTTTCACCGTCACAGATGAAACAAAGGCGATGGTGATGGATAATATCTGCTTCTTGCTGCAAAGCTTCCTCCGTTGCAGCGCCTATGAGCATGTTATCTTCTGTTGGGTCATGCATGAGCAGGGTATAATAGATGAGCTTCTCTCACGGCTTGATATATCTGCCTGCGAGGTCAAGCCCTTCTCTCTCGTCATAAGCGAGGCGGCTTTGAAAGCAAGGCTTCAGGCCGATATTGACGCCGGCCTGCGTTCACCCGACTCTATCGCACGCAGCATAGAGAGAATCCGGCTTTATGATAAGCTGAACACCATGAAAATTGATGTGTCTGAAATCTCCCCCGATGCCGTTGCAGAGGAAATAATGAGAAATTCGTAGATAAAACACCCGCCCATCACAAGCTTTCGCATGTGATGGGCAACCTCTTTATAAAAGAGAGTTAATTGCACTTATCGGAGTGCTGAGGTCGTCACTCCCCGTTGGGCAACGCCTATATAATTCCCTTCATTTTCAATTATTAATTGTCAATTGTCAATTG
>DBCZ01000082.1:22615-30341 GCA_002293315.1 Ruminococcaceae bacterium UBA945 | reverse complement strand
TATCCCCGCCGAGAACGCCACGGCAATCCCGACGACGCCCACCGAAAGCGAGAAGGTCACCATGTCTGCCGCCGCAAGCGTTGCGATTTGGATTATCCCCCACGAGAGAATAATGCCTATCAGGCAGCCTATCAGGCTCAAGGCCAGTGCTTCGATTATGAATTGAAGCATAATCGCGCCGCGGCTTGCGCCAATCGCCTTTCTTATGCCGATTTCCCTCGTGCGCTCGGTCACGGAGACAAGCATGATGTTCATTATGCCTATTCCGCCCACAAGAAGTGAAATCGCGGCTATTCCGCCGAGAAGCACCGTGAGGATTCCCGTGATGTCCCCCATGGCGTCCATAATTGCCGATTGGTTTATAATTGAAAACGCATCTTCGTCGCCCTTAAAGCGGATTTTCATCATTGAGGTCAGCGCCGCTTCGGCATCGTCAAGGCTCTCGGTGTCGGTTGCGGAGGCATAGAAGGTGTTCACATCGGTGCTCTGCCCGGAGATCCTCGCGGCCACGGTATAAGGGATATACAGCGAGACGCTGTTGCCAAGGAACACAGCCATATTATTGTCGTCTTCCTCCAGCACACCAACGATTGTCACACCCCTGCCGTTTATGTTCACCTTTTCTCCTATCGCCTCGGCTCTGCCGAACATTTTCTCCGCTCCCTCATAGCTAATCACGCCTACATATGAATTATTCTCCGCGTCGGTCAGCTTTAAGTCTCTGCCATATTGAAGCTTCAGATTTTGAATTTGAAAGTATGCCGGCATCACACCATATAGCGTAGCGGCCTCGTCCGCATGGCCGGCTTTAGCGGACACGCTCGTCTGCAAAAGCGGCGAGACTATGTCTATTTCCTCGTTCCCGGCTATGACGCTCATTTCACTGAGCTTCAGCGGGTTCTCCTTGCTGTCGCGAATCGTCACCGAGAGAAGATTGTTCCCGAGGCTTGAGACCTGCTCGGTTATGGAATCCGTTGCGCTGCTCACCAGCGAAACCAACACAACCAGCGCGATGACGCCGATAATCACGCCCAGCATCGTCAGTAAAGAGCGCATCTTATTGCCCGCGATGGCCTTGCCCGCCATCTTCATGGATTGCAAAAGCATCACGCCACCTCCGTAACTTTTCCGTCAAGAATGTGAAGGCTGCGCTTGGCCTGCTTTGCTACGTCGTTATCGTGCGTGATGAGAACTATCGTGTTGCCGCTTTCGTTGAGCTCATGGAACAGCTTAATTATCTCCTTGCTCGTCTTTGAATCAAGGTTGCCCGTGGGCTCATCTGCAAGCAGCAGAGACGGCCTCGTCACAAGCGCGCGCGCCACAGCCACCCTCTGCTGCTGGCCGCCCGAAAGCTCTGTCGGCTTATGGTTTTTCCGTTGCACCAGCTCCACGCGCTCCAGCGCCTCGAGCACTCTTTTCCTGCGCTCTGAATATCCCACACCCTGGTAAATCAACGGCAGTTCCACGTTTTCTTCCGCCGTAAGCTTAGAAAGCAGATTGAAGCTCTGGAAAATGAATCCTATTTTTTTGTTCCGAATCCTTGCCAGCTCTCGCTCTGAGTAGCTTTTAATTGATTGCCCGTCAAGGATATACTCCCCGCTGTCAGCGGTATCAAGACAGCCGATGATATTCATCAGCGTGGATTTTCCGCTTCCCGAAGGCCCGATTATGCTGACAAACTCACCCTCTCTTATGGAAAGGCTTGCCTTATCGAGCGCATGGACGAGCTCACCGCCGATTGAATACACCTTCGAGATGTTGCGCATGATTATCATATCAGGCTTAGCTTCTGCTGTTGATTTCGTCATGCTCATTCCTCGTTACCCGCGGTATCATCGGTCATCACGGTTACCATTGTGCCCGCGTTGGCCCGCCTGAACGCGCCTGCGCCCATTGGGAAGTTTCCGAAGAAGCCTGTGTCCTCTCCCATATAATAAATCACGTCACCTTCTGAAAGCCCGTCAGTTATCTCCACATTTTCGCCGTCTGAAAGCCCTGTGGTTATTTCACGCTCACCTGCGAGCGCTCCGTCAGCGTTTGTCTCGGTATAGACGTACGCGCTGTTATCATGCTCCACTATGGCGATTATCGGTATAAGCAGCACATTCTCGCGCTCCTCAATCGTAATCGTCGCGGTTGCGTTCATGCCTGCGCGCATTTCCTCGGTTTTATCCAGCTCAATCACGGCGCGGTATTTCGCCCCGCCGTTTGTCACCGTGCCGCTTTTATCAAGCTCTGAGATAGTTCCCTCATACTCCTTGCCCTCAATGGCATCAAACGCTATCGCAGCCTGCTGCCCGAGAGATACATTCAGAATATCCAGCTCGTCAATGTTTATCGCGAGCCGCATCTTCGCGGGCGGAAAATAAGTCAGCCCGGTTATTTTATTCTCATTGTCCGCCGAAACAGCTGAAGTATTGCTCTTCGCCGTCTGCTGAACTGTTTCATCTTTCTCCGCTATATTTATCGAGGCAATTTCGCCGTCAAAATCGGCGGTGAGTTCATTCGATTCCGAAAGCCTGATGAGATAATTCAGCTCTTCGGTAAGCTTGCTTCTGTTCTCCGTCAGCTCGTTATAATCGCCGCTGTTCGGAATTTCCGTGAGGTAGAGAAGCGAGCTGCCGCTGTAGATGTAGTCCTCAACATCGACGTAGATTTCATCAACTCTGCCCTCAACCGCCGTGATTTCAATCGGCTCATAGATATATGCCTCGCCCACGCCCAGAACCGTGTCGTCGGATTTTCTCACGGTCACGCTCTCGTTCTCGGTAACCTCATAATCATCAAAGGTGGCGGTGAAATTCCCTGCCTTAGCGGCGACAATTTCGCCGTCTTTGACTGTGCCGTCTGCCGTGACTACCTCGACGTAATCCTCGGGCTGCAAAACCTCACTGCTTTCAAAATCCACTGCCATTTCGCCGTTCATGGAGATAACCAGCAAGGCGCTTTGCTCTGCCATGATTGCCTTGACGTCATCTCCCTCCGCTGCGTAAATTTTCTTTATGCGGCCCTCGACATATGAGCTGACTGCTTTTTCGGTGAAGCCGCTGCTTGAGGCGTTAATCGCCGCATCTAGCGAATCAATTTCCTGCTGCACGGCGGCTATTCTGTCTGTAACGGATTTCCCGTTCACCGCGGCTATCACATCGCCCGGCTTCACGGCGTCGCCGATTTCCACAAGAATTTCATCATATTCAAGCGCCGCATAGGTTTCGCTCTTCTCGGCCTCCAAATTCTCCAGATTTCCCGTGCCGACAACATTAGTGCTGATTGAGCCTCTCTCAACCGGAAGCGTTATGATATTTCCCGCCGGCTGAGCCGGACGTGTCAGCATGAAAATCACGGCTGCCGCTATAAGCAGTAAAATCACGGCGAGTACAATCGGCCACTTCTTAATGCGTTTCTTTTCCTTCACCTGGTTCTCCATTTTTTCCTCCAAACACCAACTTTTTCGCGTCTACGCTACATTGTAGCAGTTATAGCATAAATATTTATTAAGGAAACATGAATTTTTCCGCACTTGATAAAATTCTTCGCATATTCACAGACGCTTCACAGAAGTGACACTCGCGGGCATTATTATCTTTTAAGAGACTTTTCAGTAAATATAGTGTATAATGTGTTGGAATAAAGACAGGATAATGATTAGGAGAATGAAAATGAGATTTATTAAATCAGCCGTAAGCGTTCTTTTGGCGCTCTTGATGGTGGCGTCTTTCGCCGCGTGCACAACAGCAGAAACCAGCTCTGCCGCATCTTCAAGCGCTTTGGAAAGCACAGGAAGTGTAGAAAGCACCGAAGATCCCGAGAGCCCCTCAAGCGGCACCGAAAACGCCGTCCCGCCGCAGTATTACAGCACGGGCATTGATGAAAACGGCTTTTACACCGGAATAATCGCGCTTGATTACGTCACTGTGCTTGATTACAAAAACATGGTTATCCCCAAGACGTCATCTGAAGTGACAGACGCCGCTCTGCAGTCTGAAATTGACAATCGCATTGCCGAGTTCAGCACCACAGAGCAGATTACGGACAGAGCCGTGGCAGACGGAGACACCGTGAATATCGACTATGTCGGCAGCGTTGACGGTGTGGAATTTGACGGCGGGAGCACCGGCGGAAGCGGCACGGAGGTTACAATCGGCGTAACAAGCTATATCGACAATTTCCTCGAGCAGCTTATCGGCCACATGCCCGGCGAAACCTTTGACGTAAACGTCACCTTCCCAGAGGATTACGGGCAGGATCACCTCAACGGCAAGGATGCGGTTTTCGTGACAACGATAAACTATATCTCCGAGGAGACAACGCCTGAACTGACTGACTCTTTTGTTCTGAACAATTTCACCGCGGAGGGCTGGAGCAGCATCACCGAGATGAAAGAAGGCGTGTCCGAGCAGCTGCGCAACGACGCGATAAACTCATATATCAACGATAATTTCGCCACAATAACGGAGGTTAAATCCGTTCCTGAAGAACTCTTAAAGCTGCATCAGGACATATATGTGAACGTGCAGAGAGAATATGCCGAGTATTACGGCATGGAGTTTGAGCAGTTCCTCGCAACCTACGGCGGTTCAGCCGATATTGAGGCTTTGCTTGAAACAAACGCGGAATCCATAGAAAAGGGAGCGCATGATATTCTGGTTATTCAGGCGATAGCCGAGAAGGAAAATATCACCGCCTCTGATGAGGACGTGGCCACATACTTCGAGGAGAACCTCGGCTCTGCGGATTATGCTCAATATGAAGAGCGCTATGGAGCGCCCTACCTCAAGCAGGCCGTTATAACAAGCAAGGTGCTGGATTTCCTCCGCACCACGGTCACTTTTGAATAATCAGCCATATGAAGCCAATTTGCTATATTTTCGGTGCGGGAGAGCCTTTCAACGCTTCGCCGGAATTATCCCCGCATGATTTTGTGATAGCGGCCGATGGCGGTTACTCATATGCCAAAAGCTGCGGTGTGATGCCTGATTTGCTCATCGGCGATTTTGACTCACTCCCGAATCCTCCAAGCGGCATTGATATGATCAGATTGCCCAAAGAGAAAGACGACACCGATATGTCCGCCGCCATCAAGAAGGGCTTACGCCTTGGTTTTCAAACCTTCCACATCTACGGCGGTACCGGCGGGCGTTTTGACCACACCCTCGCGAATATTCAGTGCCTCGCGTGGCTTGCCGGGCAAAACGCACAGGGTTTCCTTTTCGGGCGGGATGACGTCATTACGGCGATATGTAACTGCAATATGCTTTTCCCCGAAAACGCAAGCGGAACGGTATCAGTCTTCTCGCACACGGATACTTCAACAGGCGTATACGAGCGCGGCTTGAAATACCCTCTTGAAAACGCCACACTCACAAGCATCTGCCCCCTCGGCGTAAGCAATGAGTTCTTGGGCAGAAAGAGTGAAATATCAGTCGAAAACGGCACGTTGATTATCATTTATCCGGCCTGTGTTTGAGTTAAAGCATAAAAAAGGAGAGCGGTTGCTCTCCTTTTTCTATCTCCATGCCTGCATAACGCATTACTATATTTCCCTCAGCACTGCAAATTATTAAGTACATTATGTTTATTACGCTATCTTATAGTCAACTAATTCTATGGGAAGAGCAAAATAATATATGAAAGATTTCATTGACAGGCTTCGTGACCTGCGTGAAGACAATGACCTCACTCAAGAGCAAATCGCAAAAATTCTCGGCACATCTCAAACCATGTATGCACGTTATGAACGGCGCCAAACGAAATGCCTATTCGCCATCTTGTGACACTTTGCAGATACTATAATATCTCCGCAGATTTCATTTTGGGTCTAAAAAAATAACCGGCAAGCATCACGCCTGCCGGTTATTTTTATGCTGTTTTCCGAGCTGTTCCTCACTGCACCCCCGGAATCTTCGGGAGCGAGTCAAAGCCCTTTTGCAAGTCTTCATCGGTCGGGATATAATCGCTCATCGTGCCTGCGTTGTAGCTCTGATAGGCCGATAAATCAAAATAGCCCGTTCCCGTGAGGCCGAACAGGATCGTCTTCTCCTCACCTGTTTCCTTGCACTTCTTCGCCTCCTCAATCGCCGCCCAAATGGCATGGGCGCTTTCCGGCGCGGGCAAAGTACCCTCTGTTCTGGCAAACATCGTCGCGGCGTCGAAGACCTTCGACTGCTCTACGGAGCGCGCCTCGTCGATGTAGCCGTCGTGATAAAGCTTCGATAGAACCGGGCTCATGCCGTGGAAGCGCAGGCCGCCCGCGTGATTCGGTGAAGGCATGAATCCGGCGCCGAGCGTGTACATCTTCAGCAGAGGTGTTATATTCCCTGTGTCGCCGAAGTCATAGGCATACCTGCCGCGCGTCAGAGACGGGCATGAAGCCGGCTCAACTGCTATGAAATACGGCGCGTTTTTGCCGTCAAGCCTATCTTTCATATACGGCCCGATAAGCCCGCCGAGGTTCGAGCCGCCGCCCGCGCAGCCAATCACGACATCCGGATAAATCTCATATTTATCAAGCGCTATTTTAGTCTCCAGCCCGATTATGCTCTGGTGAAGCAGAACATGATCAAGCACGCTGCCGAGAACATAGCGGCAGTTATCAGTGTGCACCGCGACCTCAATCGCCTCGGAAATCGCGCAGCCGAGGCTTCCGCCCGTGCCGGGATTCTCCGCGAGAATCTTCTTTCCTACCTCAGTTGTCTCAGACGGAGACGGCGTTACATTTGCGCCGTAGGTCTCCATCACAGCCTTGCGATACGGCTTCTGCTCCGATGAGCTTTTCACCATGAAAACCTGCAAATCCATGCCGAAGAACACACATGCCATCGCAAGCGCCGTACCCCATTGCCCTGCGCCCGTTTCGGTCGTAACGCTGGTTATGCCCTGCTTCTTCGCGTAATAAATCTGCGCCGCGGCGGAATTGAGTTTGTGAGAGCCGGAGGTGTTCGTGCCCTCAAACTTGTAATAGATTTTCGCGGGCGTGCCGAGCGCTTTTTCAAGGCAATATGCTCTGACAAGCGGTGAGGGGCGATACATCTTATAAAAGTTCTGTATCTCCTCTGGAATGTCAATGTAGCGCGTTGTCGTGTCAAGCTCCTGTGCTGCAAGCTCCTCACAGAAGATTGGGTAAAGCTGCTCCAGCTGCATCGGCTCGCCCGTCGCGGGGTTCAGCATAGGTGCGTGCTGCTCCTTCATGTCGGCGCGCAGATTATACCAAACCTTGGGCATCTCGCTTTCTTCAAGATAAATTTTGTACGGAATGTTTTTCTGTGCCATTTTGTTGCTCCTTTCTATTCTCTCGGTTTTGGGGCGAGAAAACAATAAAAAAACTCTTGCCCCTCCTACAAGGGACAAGAGTTATATTACTCCTGCGGTACCACCCAAATTGGCTCGAAAGCCCACTTTCGCACGTACAAGCATACGCTCTCCGCTTATAACGGGGCGAGTTCCCGTCAGAAGGTACTACGCGAAAATCGCCGTTCCCCCTGCCCTCATGAGCCCATTCGTTGCTTCTTCCCATACCGCAATCTCACCGCCTGCGGCTCTCTTTGATGTTCCAAAAGCAATTACTCACTCTCAATCATCGGTTTATTTATTGTTTGTGATAGTTTAGCATAGCATAAAAGAGTTGTCAACACATTTTTCAAATTTTCCCTTGCATACGGTGCTGCGCTGCACATTGTGCGTCGCTACGCTCACGTTGTGCGTCGCTACGCTCACGTTGTGCGTCGCT
>DBCZ01000082.1:4548-22599 GCA_002293315.1 Ruminococcaceae bacterium UBA945 | reverse complement strand
TCGGCTCTTGTGGCATCTCCTTTCGGATTCAGCTTGCCGTCCGAGCCGTTGAGCAAGCCGAGCTCCACAAGTGCCTCCATGCCTTCCAGCGCCCACGATGAAATGCTCTCTTCGTCAGAGAATTTCGATAAATCCGTGCCGCTTGTGTCTATTACCAACCCGGTGAAGACCTCAAGATAGGCATCCATTGCTTTGGCAATCTCCTGGCGCGTAATCTGCCTGTTCGGCTCGAAAAGGTTGTTTCCGACGCCGTCTGTCAACTCGTTGTTCTGCGCCCATGCCACAGCCTGTGCATACCACGCAGCGGCAGGTACATCTGCGAAGCTTGAAGGCTCGGTTTGCTCCGGCGCACCCTCAAGATTGTAGAGCGTCTGATAGAACTGCGCCCTTGTGGTTGTGCCTGCAGGAGTGAATTTATCCGGCGCGGTGCCCTGCATGACTCCGTTGAAGACAACGTAGCTCACGGCCGCGAAATACCATTGGCTCAGCTGCACGTCAGTGAACTTCGACATCGTGTTCACCGGCGGATTTATCAGCGTGATTCTGCCCTGCGGCTGCTCATACTGCGCACCGATAACCCCGCCGAGAGCATTCTTTATGTAATCTATCAGCGATTCTTCAAGCCCATATCCCGTATTGTTTCCGTTTCTTTCAAACGGCGCTTTGAGAGCATGGTATGTGTCGCCGCCCGCCGCGAGGAAATCATTCGTTGTGAGTGTATATTCCGCTTTCAAATCAAGCGGTGCTCCGCCGATCATAACGTTCTTGACGCGGCTGCCGGGCAGCTTAGGCGCATAATAAGTTGAATCAGGATAGCGCGTGCCTTTCTCATACGGCACCGATCCGTCTACATCAAACTCCACACCCGCCACCTGCGGAAACGCACCGAGCGAATCCGGCATGGCATAGCAGGCCGCCTCAAGTGCTTCCAGCAGCTCCCCGCCCGTGAGCTTCAGCACCACCACAGTGTTCTGGAACGGGAACACCGTTATCATATCATTTCTTGTAATCGGGCCGGCCGGAATTGTCTCGCGCACATTTCCGCCGTTTACGATGGAGACGTCAATATCCTCACCCGTAACCTTCTCCGCCGCATAAAGCTGCGCGTCAGCTGAGAAGTCTCCGAGGTTCGTTTCAGCTGTGCGGTTACCCTCGCCCTCGGGGAAGCTCGCTATTACCGTGCCGTCAGACGAAGTGACGTCTCCGCCCTCTCTCGTGCCGTTCAAATTGACGGTAGTCGTAGCGAAAACCGCGCTGTATTCCGCCTGAATTTCATCGTATGCGTCATTGATAAGCTTGTCCACGGCCTCGTCTCTGCCGAAGCTGTCATCGCTTATAAGCGCCGCGCTCAGCGAAGTGCCGTCATATGTCACCACCCCGACATTATTGAGGTATTCACCTGTGCTTACGAGCAGGGTATTCCCTACCTTCATCCCGTTTTTGAATTCCGTGTGACTGTGTCCGTCCACGAAGAGGTCAATGCCCGTTGTGTTTGCAATAACATCTGTCGAGCGATTCGGCGAAGACATAACATCTGTGCCGAGATGCCCGAGCGCAATGATGAATGTGCAGCCCTCGGCCTTCAGAGCGTCAATCTGCTTCTGTGCCAAATCATACAGCGCTTCTCCATCAATAAACGTGACGTCCTTTACGTTATCGGGGTGCGTTTTTGTCATCGTCTCCGGCGTTGTGAGGCCGAAAACACCGACCTTCCTTCCGCTTTTCATCGTGAAAACCCGATACGGCGTATACGCGTTTGAGCCATCGCTCTTGCTCAGTATATTCGCAGAAAGCAGCGGAAAATCCATTTCGCCTTCAAGCTTTGTAAGCTGGCTAGCGGGGTAATCATATTCATGGTTGCCGATGGTCATGGCGTCATACTTCGCGGCGTTCATGAATTCAATCGCCGTTTCGCCCTGCGAAACATTCACAAGCGGCGCCCCCTGAATATCGTCTCCGGCACTCAGAAGAAGCACCTCAGCACCTGCCGCCTCATATGTCTGCTTGATTTTTGCCACGCCTGCTCTGCCTATTGAGCTTCCCTCGACGTATTTATCCCTGCCGTGCACGTCGTTGGTGTGCAGGATAATCAGCTTGCCGTTGGAAGCTGAGACGTCTACCGCAGACGCCGCAAAAGGAATAGCAGTGAAAATCAATAAAACCGCAAGTAAAACCGATACCGCTCTTTTCATAATCTTTCCCCTTCATCGTTTTCTATTTACACTATACAGTCTAGCATCTTACGAATCCCGAATCAATAAAATCCACGTGTTTTTCATGTAAAAAATGTGCATCCTGAGTCAGACGCACATTTTCGTTTTTGCCTCTATTCCCCGAAAGCCTCGCATGCCGTCTTCATATTCTCTATGATTGGCACGCCGAACGGGCATCGGCTTTCACAGCTGCCGCAGGAAATGCACTCTCCACCATGGTGCCCAAGCGCGGCATAGTGCGAGCGTATTGAGGGCGGCACATTATCTGTATCAAGCCTTGCGATGTCAAGGTATTTATTCACCGCCGCTATGTCTATCTCAGACGGGCACGGCAGGCAGTGATTGCAATACACGCAGCTGCCTCTGAAATCCTTCATTGAGGCAATGGCCTTCGTATAGTCCTTCTCCTCGTCGGTCGCGTTGAAATACTCCGCGTCAAGCTTTATTTCCTCCGGCGATTTCGCGCCCAGCAGCACGCTTGCCACGGCAGGGCGCGTTAGGGCATAGTGTATGCACTGGTTTGGCGTGAGCGGCTTGTCAAACGGCGAATGCTCCGCCGAAAGGAATTTCCCCGCACCCAGCGTTTTCATCACCGTTATGCCTATTTGCTTGCTTTCACAGAGCTTATAAAGCTGCGCTCTGATTGGGTCAAGCTGCGTGAAATCCGAAACATCGATGCCCTCGTTCGTATCGGCAAGCACATAGCGCTCGCTCGGGAAGATGTCAAAAACAGGGTTTATGCTGAACATCATCATCTCCGGCAGGCCGGTGTTTATCGCCTTAATCGCTGTCTTCGGGTTATGCGAACTGAAGCCTATATGCCTTATGTCGCCTTTTTCCTTCAACGAGAGAACATAATCTGCGAAGCCCGTTTCAAAAACGCCCTTATAATCGTCTTCAGAGTCAATGAAGAACATCATGCCTAAGTCAATATAGCCGAAATTCCTGAGCAAGGCTTCAAAGTATCTCTTGACGGTCGGCAGGTCGCGGCTGATGTCATATTGCTGATTCACATCGCATGAGCCGATATGCCCCTGAAGGTACACGTCCTTCCTCTTGCCGCCGAGCGCCGTTGCTATCTTCGCCCGAATATCCTCGCCGGGCATGAAGACATCCATGATGTTCACGCCGCTTTCAAGCGCCGCGCCGATAACGGAATCCACCGCCTTCTGTTCGGCGCCGTCGAGATGCTCGCAGCCCAAGCCTATGGCGCTCACCTCAAGCCCCGTGTTCCCCAAAGGATTATATTTCATTTTCTCTCCTCCAATCAGTTAATACCTCATTCTATCAGCCGAAGCCCGTTATATCAATCTTTTTCCTTTTCTGAAAGCAGCTGCTCTCTGTCCGCCTCCATGAACTCCCGCTCTTCCTCAGAGAGCTCTGGATATTCCGGCTTCAACTTTTTAAGCACGTCAAGCAATATTTCAGACGCTGCATATCTTGCATACCATTTCTTGTCAGCCGGCACCACATACCACGGCGCGAAGCCTGTGGCGGTATTGTTTATGCAGTCGGTGTATGCCTTCATATATTTATCCCACGCCCTGCGGTTCAGAATATCCCCATGAGAGTATTTACGGTTCTTATCCGGCTCATCCATTCTGGCAAGCAAACGCTCGCACTGCTCTTCTTTACTGATGCACAGATGGATTTTCACGATGGCATAACCGTTCTCTGTCAGGTAACGCTCGAAATCATTAATCTGGCGATAGCGCTTCTTCCATATATTCACTAGCGCAGATTTCGGCAGGTTCTGTCTCCCCGGCAAATCCTCCACCTTACCAATGAGAACATCTTCATAATGCGAACGGTTGAGAATGCTTATCTTTCCGCGAGGCCCGATTTTCTTGTGCACACGCCAAAGGTAATCATGCGCCAAATCTACGGCTGACGGCTGCTTGAAGCTTTCCACCTGCACCACAGCAGGATTCACCCCGCTGAAAACATGGCTTATGAGGCCATCCTTTCCCGCTGCGTCCATCGCCTGAATGATGACAACAAGCCCCTTGCTGCCGTCCGCGGAGAGAGCCTCGGCCAGCAAATCCATACTTTTGATGTTCTCACTGAGGCGTTCGGCGGCCTCTTCCCTGTCCTTCACGCCGCGGTATTCGCCGCAGTCAATAAGCCCGGTGCGATATTTTCTTTCGCCGTCAAAAACATATTTACCATAATCCATCCTTTGCCTCCTTAAAATCTTTCTATCCACTTCGAATATGCTTCTAAAAATTTCTCAAAGAGTGATTTCAATCTTTCGTCAGCGATATTTCCGCTGCCGTCAAAAGCGTCCGCGACATGCGAAATATACATCTCCGGCAGAGCCACCACAGGCATATTGAGCACCACGGCCACCTGGCGCAGATGATGGCTCGCGCCGAAGCCGCCTATGGCGCTCGGAGAAGCGCTGATAACAGCCGCCGGCTTGCCGCTCCAGACATTCTTGCCCGAAGGGCGCGAGGCTATATCCAGCGCGTTTTTCAGCGCAGCGGGGATTGAGCGGTTATACTCCGGCGTGACGAAGATAAAGCCGTCTTTGGAGGCCACCTCCTCCCTGAAGCGCGCATAGCTTAGCGGCTCATCGGGGCTTTCATCAAAGTCTTGGTTGTAAAGCGGGAGGTCAGATATATCAATTATTGAAAGCTCAATGCCTTCGGGCGCCGAGTTAATTAAATATTCTGCTATCTGCTTTGTGTACGCGTCTCTCCTAAGGCTTCCTGTAATTACGCCGATTCTCCTGCTCATAATGCGCCTCATCATTTCACTGAATTCGCAAAATCCTTACCGAATTTGCGAAGCTCCTGCGTCATGCCTTCGTCGGGAGTCCACTGAACGCGAACTCCGTCATTCACTGCGTCAAGCCCTGCTTCTCTCAGCTTCTCCGTCATAATCTTCACGGCCTCGCCGGACCAGCCGTAGCTGCCGAACGCCGCTGCTTTTTTCTTTTTCAACTTCAAGCCTTTAATCATTTCCAGTATGCCGGAGGTTGAATAAAGAATGCCGTTATTCACTGTGGGAGAGCCCAGCAAAATCGCCTTTGAGCGGAACACCTCCGCTATTACGTCACTTTTGTCCGTTTTAGAGGTGCTTATGATGCTGACCTCTGTCTCGGGGGAAGCCTCTCGGATTCCCTCGGCAATGGCATCGGCCATCTTGCGCGTGCTTTCCCACATAGTGTCGTAGACTATTGCGATTCTGTCCTCTTGATAGTCATCTGCCCATTCAAGGTATTTCCCGATAATCTCGCCGATATTCTCTCTCCAGAGCAGCCCGTGGCTCGTGTAGAGCTTTTCTATCGGCAGCTCCATCGCAAGGATTTCATTTATCTTGTTCTTCACCATCACGCTGAACGGCGTAAGGATATTTGCGTAATATTTCAGGGCTTCCTTCCAAAGAGAGCATTGGTCAACGAGGTCTGCATACAGCGCTTCGCTCGCGAGATGCTGGCCGAAGCCGTCAGAGCTGAAAAGCGCGTTCTCGCCGCTTAAGAAAGCGAACATCGTATCCGGCCAATGCAGCATTCTGGCTTCGATGAAGGTCAGCTCCGTCTCGCCGAGAGAAAGCTTATCGCCCGTTTTCACGGGCACGAAGTTCCAGTCTTGATGATACTGCCCCTTGCTGGAAATCACGCCGTTCGCGGTGATGTAAATCGGGGTGTCGGGAATCTCCCGCATAAGCTCCTTGAACGCGCCGGAGTGGTCTACCTCGCCATGCAGAGAGATGATATAGTCAATCTCTCCCAAGTCAATTTCAGCCTTGAGCTTTTCAAGCCACTCTTTATCAAACGGCTTCCAAACGGTGTCAACCAGCGCCACCTTTTCGTCTCTTATGAGATATGAGTTATATGACGAACCTTCGTGTGTTTCATACTCGTCTCCGTGAAAATGCCTCAGCTCCCAGTCAATTTTTCCAACCCACGTCACTCTGTCACTTATTCTCTTCATTCTGTTCTCCTGTTTGCTTATACTCCATTGTATTTTATGTGAAAATAGCCCTTCTTGAAAATTTCAGTTCCTTCATAGCTGCTTCATAAAGCTCAGCGTGTTCCCATCAGGGTCATTTATCATGAACGACCTCACCCCCCACGGCTTATCCGTAGGGGCGGCATCAGCCATTCCCATGGCGTGCAGCCTCGAGAATTCTTCGTCAACATTTTCAGTGTTGTAAATCAGCGCCACCGCTGTGGTTTGAGGTTCATTTTCCTCAAGCTTAAAGACGACGAGCTGATGCTCAAGGAAGCGAAAATCCACCCCGCCGTCTATGGTCGGCGCATAGCCAAAAACTCTTTCATAGAAGGCCGCCATTTTATCTATATTGTGTGTCTGCAGACACGTCGCGTGCAGTTTCATCTTCTCTCTCCTTTTATTTTACGATAAGCTTTCAATAACTCTGTCTTTCGCCGTCTCCCACGGGCGCGCTTCAATAACGGGTATGCCGGCTTTTCCGCAGACCTCTTTCAGCCAGTTTCCGTGCTTCACGCTGATTTCCGCCCTGTAGCTTTGCTCTTCGCCGCCCTCACGTGCAAGATAGTTTTTGATTAGCTGCTCCTTTTCTGCCTCGACGATGAAAACCGTTTTCACCCTCGGGCTTTCAAAAGACATGGCGAGCTCAGGGTGAATGAAATCTCCCTCAATGATTACGGGTAAATCGTCTACGATATGCCTTTCGGCCACCGCTTTCAAGGCGGGCATCATCTCACAGCCTACGCCGCGAAGCCATTTTACGTTTTCATCGGCGCCGGCCGCCCGCCAGTCTCTGCCGTTTTTCCAATAGTGCATCAAGAGAAGCTGCTCCGCTGTCATCATCGCTTCAAGCGCTTGATGAATGTCATCAGCCTCAACGACGTTAACGCCGTAATGCCTTGCCAGCTCATAGGCAATGCTTGACTTCCCCGCGCCCGAAGGCCCGCCTATAAAGAGAACCGTCCAATCCATATTTCACCCCCTCCAGACTCAATTATACTTTTTTTAGTGTCACATTGCAATGCCGGAATTCACCATTATAATCATCTCTTTCTTGAGCTTTGCTTTGCCGATTTCATAACCCTCAAGTGTGATTATGCCGTCATCAAACAGGCGCAGAAGTCCGCTCTGCGAGACAGGCTCGCCGTTCTGCGTGAACTTGCCTTTAATAATCGAGATAAGCTTCACGTCCGCCGCGAAAGGCGCCGTGATTTTTATCTCCGCAGGACACGAAACATCGGCATTTTCGCCTGTAATGTTAAACTCCACTCTGCTGTAATCAAGCTCAGCTTTCCCTGCGCCGAGGCTTTTATCAAAGGCATATTTTCTGGCGGTTGAGCCGTCATTGCTCTGCATAAGCAGAAATTCCTCTCTGCCAAGGCTTTTCGGGTTCACCCTCGAGTAAATCTCGCGGTTGTGCGTAGCCTTGCATTTTTCACATCTGTATATAAGCCATACATCCAGCTTGTTCTTATTGGCATTTATTCTGAAATCCTCACTGCAGATGAACCTCATCTTCTCCCCGCATTTGGGGCAGCGCTTTATTATCGCCGGGCAGCCGGTAAATTCTACCACCCAGCTTAATTTTTTGATTGTCATTTTATCCCCGTTTCCGCTCAACCATAAAAAAGCCGACCTCAAAATAAGGCCGGCTCATAGACACTATGATTGACAGCTTAATTCTCAAGTTTGTATAGAAAACAAGCCAAAGGCCGCGGCCGATGGGTGTTTTCTCTATTCAATTGAAAATTAAGCGTACTGGGGAGTCATAAAATGATTTCCTTTCAAAGTATTCTTCAGTCATTATTATAAATGCCGCTTCTGTGCCCGGCACTGATAATCTCTATTGTCACAATATCGTCATGAATATCGGCTTTCGGCCTGTACGACCCTATCCTGTAGCGCCAATATCCTTTACCTTGCGAAGATAATCCTTTCGCTGTTATACATCTTTGTGATGATGACGAGGAACAGCCCTGTATATACGACGTTCGAGCAAACCGCGATAATGGTATTCACCAAATTGAACTCGCCGCCGAAGATTCCCACCATGCTCTGCACGCTGTTGTATGCCGGAATCAGGTAGTACCAGAAATCGGTCTGCGCACCGCCGCCTCCGAACATCGCCGTAACGCCCACCAGCATGATAACAATCATAAGCGGCGTTGCAAGCGTCGTGGCCTCTTTAACCGTCTTGGCATACGCCGAGACTATTGAAAGCAATGAGACGAGCATCAGCAGTGTGCTGATGATTATCAGCAGCAGAAATAAGTAATCCTCCACACTGTATGCCGTCAGTTCAAGGCTCGCTTCCTCTCCGCCCACGTTCATGAGATTCGGCAGAGAGAGGAATGTGCCGACGAAGCTGGAAATCCCGCTGCACAGCGCGATGATACCCAGGGCGATAATCTTGCCCATGACGAGCCCGCTTCTCTTTACCGGGGTTATCAGCAGCGTGGCGATTGTGCCTCTTTCCTTCTCGCCCGCAAATGAATCAGGCACGACGGACATACATGCCGTAAACAGGAATATAATCAGCAGCAACGGCAACAGCGAAGACATCATCTGTGCGCCGACGTTCCCGCCCCCGCCGGAGAGGTCTGCTTCGGCGTTATCACGGTTGACATCAAACTTGTTCGCTATGCGCCCCTCATATTCTTCAAGCATTCCGATAATCGACGAATACACCGCAGTGGCGGCCGTGTCAGAGCCTTCGTAATAAACTGCCACATCCGGTGCGAGTCCGCCGCTTGCGTTCTCGTAAGCGGCAACAGCCTCATCAAAATCGGCGGGGAAGACCATCAGAATATCCGCGGTCTTGTTTATGATTTCATTCTTGCCGTCTTCCTCGCTGTCTATGTCGATAATTCCAAACCCATACTGCGGCTCTGCTGCGATTGCCGTTATCGAAGCCGGAGTATTCACCGAAAGCACACGCGGCGCCTCCGCTCCCTGCCCGAACATGGAAGAAAACGCCGAGCCCATAAACGTGTAAATAATATATACCATTAAACCCGGCAGCAGAACTGTTGAAAAAAGCAGGCGTCTGTCAGTAAAGAAACGATAAAGCTCCTTCTTTGCGATTATAAATGTCTTATTCATATGAAGCGCCCTCCTCCTGCACGTATAAATCGAAGAATTTATCTTCAAGGTTTTTCTCTTTCGTCAGCTCTTTTACCGTATCGCAGGCCACCATCTTGCCGTTTATAATCACGCCGACGGTATCACACACCTTCTCAACAAGGCTGAATATATGAGTTGAGAGGATAATCGTTTTGCCCTGCGCTTTAAGCTCCAAAAGAAAATCCGTCACCACCTTGGCTGTGAGAACGTCAAGGCCGTTGGTCGGCTCGTCAAAGATGATGATTTTCGGGTCATGCACAACAGAGATGATTATCGAAAGCTTCTGCTTCATGCCCGTTGACAGATTCGCCACCTTGACTTCCGCGAACTTATCCACCCCGAACTTTTCAAAGAGCATTTTCTTGCGCTGCTCCATCTTCTGCGGCTCAACATTATGAAGCGACGAGAAAAAGTCAAACAGATAATTCGGCGTGAAGTAGTCCTCAAGCCTCAGCTCGCTCGTGAGAAAGCCCACCTTGCTGCGCACGCCCTCTGGGTCGCTCACTATGCTTGCGCCGTCCACGAATGCGTCGCCGCTGTCAGGCGCGATGAGCGTGGCGAGCATACGAAGCGTCGTCGTCTTGCCCGCGCCGTTGGGTCCGAGAAGCCCGAAAATCTCCCCTTCGTTCGCTGTAAATGAAAGGTCGCTCACGGCTATCCTTTCGTAGAGAGACGTCTTTTCAATCTGCCTCTGCTTTGCCGAAAGCCTGAAGGTTTTCTTCAGGTTTTTGGCCACTAGAATTTCCTGCATCATTTTGCCTCCTCCGTATAAAAGTCTCATTTCATTCTTAACCAAACTTTTAATATTATAGCAAGGCTGTGTTAAAAAAACAGGAAAAAAGGGAATATTAAGGAATTGCTAAGATTTTCACCGCGCTTGATTTTTTGCCTTGCCGCAACTATACTATTTATATAATTAAGCTTTTATTTTTGAAGGAGAGTATATATGAACAGGTTGAATAAATGCTATGAAAGCCTGCGCAAAAAAACAGATTTTACCCCTAAAATCGGCATTGTTCTGGGCAGCGGACTGGGCGGCTACGGCGACAAACTGAATGCGGAAACCTCCGTTCTCTATAGCGAGCTTGAGGATTTCCCCGTGTCCACCGCTCCCGGGCATATGGGCAGGTTCATATTTGCACATGTTGACGGCGTTCCAACCGTCGTTATGCAGGGCAGGGTGCATTATTATGAGGGCTATTCAATGCAGGAGGTGGTCATGCCCATTCGCCTCATGAAGCTCATGGGGATTGAAATCCTCTTTCTCACGAATGCCTCAGGCGGCATACAGGACGGCATGAAAGCCGGAGATTTCATGCTGCTTGAAGATCAAATTTCGTGCTTCGCGCCCTCGCCTCTTATTGGGGAGAATCTCGATGGGCTCGGCGTGCGATTCCCGGACATGAGCAAAATCTACGATGAAGAATTGAGAAAGTTGATTGCCGAAACCGCCGCCAAAGACGGCATTGATTTGAAAAGAGGCGTTTATGCTCAGCTGACCGGCCCGCAATTTGAAAGTCCGGCCGAAATCAGAATGCTCAAAACCATGGGCGCGGATGCCGTTGGAATGAGCACCGCCTGCGAGGCCATTGCCGCGAGACACGCCGGTGTACGCGTGTGCGGCGTGAGCTGCATTTCAAATCTGGCCGCGGGCCTGGGTGGGCTTCTGAGTTCGGAAGATGTAAACGAGACAGCTGACAGAGTGGGCGGCACATTCGAGACGCTCGTGAAGGATTCCATCAAGGCGTTTGCCGCGGCGGGCGAAATATAGGGGGACATATGAAAGCCTTAATATATGACGGAAGCAAGGCGGTATACAGAGAAGATTATCCCATGCCCGCGCTTGGCGGGCGTGAGCGCAGCCTCATAAAGATACTCATGAGTGCGGTCTGCAACACCGACAAGGAGGTCATCAAAGGCTACAAAGATGATTTCAGCGGTGTAATGGGGCATGAGTTTGTCGGGATGGTGCAGGAAAGCGACGATAAAAAGCTTATCGGCAGGCGTGTGGTTGCAGAGCTGAATTCCGGTTGCGGCGAATGCCTTTACTGCAGGACCGGCAGAATGCATCACTGCACAGACAGAAAAGTGCCGGGCATGAGCAATAAGGATGGCTGCTTCGCCGAATATATGAGTTATGATACCTCCCTTCTGCATGTTGTGCCTGATGAAATTCCGACAGAGAAAGCGATTTTCTGCGAGCCGCTTGCCGCCGCGCTGGAAATCTCGGAGCTTGTGCATATGCCGCCCTCGCAGAAGGTGGCAGTCATGGGAGACGGGCGGCTCGCATATATGATTGCGCAGGTCGTTGCCGCGAACGGCACGCCTGTCAAGGTTTTCGGGCTGTCAGAGAAAAAGCTGAAAAGCTTCGCGGATTTCGCTGAAACGTCGACAACCCCCTCCGGGGATTTCGAGACAGTGATCGACGCCACTGGCAGCCCCTTGGCGCTTGCCACCTCTATCTCACTCACCAGAAGCAAGGGCACGCTCGTGCTGAAAAGCTCGTATGCAGGTAACGCCGAGGTGAATATGAGTGAAATCGTCGTGCGTGAGATAAGAATCGTGGGCAGCAGGTGCGGCCCGTTTGAGCCGGCGCTGAATTTAATCCGGCGCGGGCTCGTGAAGCTGCCGGACATTGAGCTTCACGGTTTAAAGGATTATGAAGCGGCATTTACATCTGATGCATTTAAGGCGGGTTTTACTTTTTAATCCGTTGTTCAATTAGCATCGCATAAAGGAGAAAAGTATGGCAATAGATAATGAGATCATTCGCATTATAAAATCCCGGCGCAGCACACGTAGTTACACAGATAAGCAAATCACGGAAGAACAGCTTGAAGCTCTTCTCGGTGCGGCGATCTGGGCACCCAGCGGCGGGAATAACCAGAGTTGGTTATTCACCGCAATTCAAAATGCTGATGTGCTTTCTAAGCTTAACTCACTTGTCCGCACCGGTTTCGGCCGCTATGTTCCCGATGACGACTACCCCGGCAAGCACAGTATTATCGAGCAGGTGAAGCACGAGGATTACAATTTTTGCTATCATGCACCCACACTGATCATCGCTTCAAATAAGCCGCATTACGAAAACGCCATGGCAGATTGCGCACTTGCTTTGGAGAACATCTTCCTTGCTGCTGAATCGCTTGGCTTAGGGACCTGTTATATCAATCAGCTTCATTGGCTCAGATATGACAGTGATATCAGAGACTATCTTGCCGGGCTTGGCATACCGCTTGAGCACACAATTTGCTCAGCTGCCGCAGTCGGTTACACCGACAAGGAATCACCTGCCCCTGCACGGAAAGATGGCACAGTTAGCATTGTGAGATAATAACGCCTCTGATTGAGTATTTACCCCATTATGTAAACTGCAAGCTGTTATAAAAGCGCCTTGGGTATTTGCCATTTTTGGAGAGAATGCCGAAAATTGTCTCAAAACGGTTTCAATTCATATCTTTACATGACTTTTGAGGCACGGGGTGCTATAATCATGTCGTTGAAATTCATATGAATTTCATATAAGCTTCACTGTGCCGATAAAGCGCGGTGAAATGGAGATTTAATTATTATCGGAGGTTTAGAATGAAGAAAATCATTGCATTACTGCTCGCGGCCATGCTCGTTCTCGGCGCGGTAGCCGGCTGCTCTACTCCCGGCTCACCAAGCGAAGCCGCTACCGGCGACGGCTTGAAAATCGTTATCGTGACAAGCCCCTCGGGCGTTGATGACGGCTCTTTCAACCAGGATAACTTCAACGGCATTCAGGATTTCATCGCAGAAAATCCGGGCGCCACGGTCACTGACATTCGCGAGCTTGACACAGCTAACTCCGTTCAGGCGGCAGCGGATGTTCTCGCAGAATATGACGTTATCGTCACACCGGGCTTCCAGTTCGCTGGCATTTATCAGCACGCTGTTGAGAACCCGGAGAAGAGCTTCATCCTCGTTGACAGCTTCCCGGCTGATGCTGAGGGCGTTGAGCTCCCCGCAGACCAGCCTGCAGACAACATCTATGCTATGATGTTTGCCGAGGAAGAAAGCGGATTCTTCGCAGGCATCGCGGCTGCTATGGAGACTCAAACAGGCAAGGTTGCGAGCGTTCACGGAATCGCTTATCCTTCAAACGTCAACTATCAGTTCGGCTTTGAGAGCGGCGTAAATTACGCTAACACTCATCTCGGAACATCTGCCGAAGTCATCGCGCTTCCCAGCTATGCGGGCACAGACGTTACAGGCGCTGACGTCGGCGGCAATTACGTTGGCACATTTGATGACGAAGCCGGCGGCAAGGTTATCGGCGACGCACTTCTCGCAGAGGGCTGCGATATAATCTTCGTAGCGGCTGGCGGCTCGGGCAACGGCGTGTTTACAGCTGTTAAGGAAAACGGCAACGCATTTGTCATCGGCTGCGACGTTGACCAGTATGACGACGGTGCAAACGGCGACGCGAACATCATGCTCACAAGCGCGCTCAAGAACATGAGAATCAATGTTAAGCGTCAGCTCGACGCTGTTCAGGCCGGCACATTCAAGGGTGCAAACGTTGTTCTTCATGCTGACACAGATTCAACGGGCTATGTCTCCGCAGACGGCAGACAGCAGCTTTCAGCAGAGACGCTCACTCAGCTTGAAGAGGCTTATGCAAAGGTGAAGTCCGGCGAAATCGTTCCGGCTTCTAACTTCAACGGCAGCACACCGGACGACTTCAAGGGTCTTTAATCTTCAGATTTAGAAAGTATAAAACTCACAGCCAAAAGCTGTGAGTTTTTTCTTTCTCAGGCTTGATAATTTCTCCAGGAAATGGTACAATACCTTTTGTCGGCTATATGGGCTCGTAGCTCAGCTGGGAGAGCGCCGCGTTCGCAACGCGGAGGTCGAGAGTTCGATCCTCTTCGAGTCCACCAAAAGAGAGCCAGGCGAACTTTTCCCCCGACAGTTTATTTTTCCGGGGGTGCAGTCTTCTTGGTTTATCCATTTCTTTCAGTTTCTTCCGCAAAATGAAAAAGGCCGCTTACAGAGGATTTCCTGTAGGCGGTCGGTCTTTTTATTTAACTGAATTCGTTATTTTGTAACAAATCGTAACGGAAAATACAATTACAGCTAAAATCTACCCAAAAGGAGCATAGCTATGATTAGAATTTTATTGTCCACCCAGCTTGGCGAGCGGAGGTGGACGCAGTCGAAACTCGCAAAGAAGACAGGGATTCGCCCCTCGACAATCAACGATTTATATCATGAGATGGCAGAGTGGGTAAATCTTGAACATCTTGACCTGATTTGCAAAGCTCTGGATTGTGATTTGACAGATTTGATTATCCGAGAGAAAAACGACAAATAAGCTGTCTCCCTCCCCTTGGACATTAAGTCCGAGGGGTTTTCATCTTCAAAGTATCTGAAAAAATATTTCAATTTATTTTCAAAAAAGTATTGACATTATATCTAATAAGATATATAATATAATCACGGCAGATGAATACGACAAGAAACGAGGTGAGAGGATAGAAATAGTAGATGTGGTGGGGATAGTCCTTACCGTATGGGCAAACGTCGTGGCGACAATCGCCTTGATAGTATCCATAAAAAAGGACAAAAAGAAAACCGCTAAACGCCGACCAAAGCACAAGCGGTAATCTCCACAGGGGCAGGGAGCTATCAAAGCTCCCTCGCTCCACCACATTTATTATAATCCGGCAGTATGAAAAAGTCAACTTTGATGTGTCTTGTACTGACAGCCTGCTTCATTGCTGTATCGCTTTTCTTTGATGGGTGGGTAAGAATCCTTCTATTAGTCACAGCGGTTATATCAGCAACAGCAGCGTTGTACTTTGCTCGACGGAAGGAGAAATCGAAAGATGGGTAAGCTAATCTCTTTGAAAGAATATGCAAAAATGCATAACAGGACGCCTGTAACCGTTAGAAAATTGGTTGAGCGAGGGCGGTTGAACGCTACTCTTGTCGGCAGAACCTACGTCATCGACAGTGATACGCCGTACCCGGAAGATGCACGCATTAAAAACGGAAAATACATTAATTGGAGGAATAAGAATCAAGACAAAGAAGCAAAGACCGAGACATAAAGAGGTTCGCGGCCACTCCAGCAAGAGAAACGCCGCGAACCAAAAGAACAGGGCAGGGGGTACCTTACAGCCCCCTCCGCCCTCCTATTATACCAAATGTAAGGATTAAAAACAAGGAGGACATTACCATGACATTAGAAGAAATGCAGACAAGATGTTAAAAAGCAAAGGTCACAACAGAAGATGAGGTTTGGGCTGTCAGTCCGATATACTGTCTCCTGAACTTCGACAAGGATGATTTCTGTAAGCTGATTGACGCAATAGGCCTTGAAAAGTGGGTCGAGGCAAAAGAGCGTTGGGAAAGACTGGCAAGAGCCGAGGAAGAACTGTTTTGCAAAGAACGATATATCCAGGACAAGCGGCGTCTGAAAGATTTGGAACATGATATTGAAATACTCAAATCTACGACAGCATCATATGAGAATACGCATCGCATAATAGAATGAAGGAACACACTTCTGGGCGGGGAGAACACTGACACCTCTGTAAGAGCCGTTGCAAAAGGCTGCAGCGTGGGTTTGGAGTGCGCGGAGGGGAATTTTAAGCAAAGCATGCATATTGCATTAAAAAAGCCCTCTCGAATGAGAGGGCTTTTGGTAGGACATTTCACTTTTCTTACAGTTTATATAACACAATATGGCTGCACATTATCGTCTGACTCAAAATCTTTATCTTCAGTAATTATATTCGCTTTTACACTTCTCAAGTGCTTCTTTGCTAATAGAAAATCTATCGGCTCATAAAGGTGATTTTCCATCTCGTTGAGATAATCATCAAGATCTGATTTTTCAATTTGACAATCAACAATACTGAATTGTTCAGAAATATTCTTAATGGCAGAATTACATCCTTTCCTAACCAAGCGCCGCTCACTCGTTATTCTCCTATACTCTTTTACTCGAATGTCGCCGTTTTTATTACAATAGGCTTCATGATAAACTTTTTCAAATACATGAAACAATTCTTGAAGATTGATAACTGAAACACAGATTTCTTGTCTGCTGTTCACAAGATGCCCAATGAAGCGCAGATAATGTCCTGCTTTGGCTTTTACCCCTGCCCCCAATGGGATAGGGCTATATAGACACTTTAAAACATTTGTATCAATAAAGAAAGGACTCCCATTTGGAATTACTCGTTGAGCAGTTCTGATATTAATTGCTTTAGCCATGCCCGCCTCACATCTCCATTATTTCTTCAGCCATTTTTCTCTGCTGCTCTTCTCTCTGCTCCTTAGTCATACTGTAAAATCTTTTTCCATACTGGAAAGAATGTTCAAATGTATCTTTTCCGGTTTCTGAAAGATTTTCCAGAACAAGATGATTTTCGAAATTCTCTACCCCATAAATCTCCATAAACGAGGTTACGGCTTCATTAAAAAACAAAGTCGTAAAAAGCCGGATTCCCTCAAAGTCAAGAACTACTTGATCATTCTTACTCAAGGCCTCTTCAATTAATGGCTTCATTATTTCAACATCTTCAAGCGAAAACGCTGATCCAACATGTTTTTTGACCAAGATCTTTTCCATTATATCTCCTCTTTTCTTTCGGATAACTCATTTAATATTTACATGCAATTCAAAGAGTGTTCCAAAAAAAGTATTCCTCAATTTATGCATCTTTGCATTACCATCCTTATATACATATAAGACTTTCCCTGTGCAAATCCTTACCTCTCCCTTATTCAACTCCGCAAACTTAAGAATAACGTCTAATCCATACCCTCTTGCAGTTCCCGACTTTGCCGTTGAGTGCCTTGGCTTTAGTGCCCATCTCAATGTCGCTTCATCATTCGTTATCTGATCAAAGAATTCATCTGGCAATTGTAACAGAGGCCTCAAGTATTCTCTAACGTTTTGCGGTATTCCGCTTCCATTATCATAAAGCGAAAAACAGAATTGTCTTTTGGATTTTCGAACAAAACAATTGTATAAGATATTCTTGCCTTCTGAGTGCTCATAAGAATTATTGTAAATTTCACACAGTGCTCTTAACAAATCATCTCCAACTTGGTCATCAAATAAAATCTTAGTTCTACTTGTCAACTCATTAATATATGATTGAAATGCATCCTTTGCTTCATCTGGTGTTTTCAAGTCTTTGTATCTATCTGTTCCACTTTTCCTAAAATCCCATGCATCCATTTGTTTTAGTTCAGCAACGAGATTATTCCTAATGAACATCCTCAGTGGCTTTAATTGTTTGCGAGGTAAGAAGCGTAATGTTGATACTATGAATAAAAAATTCCTTGCAGAGCGCTTTTCAGTGNNCACGTCCTTTTCATCACTCGCCGCAAGAATATCATTTTGCAGTTTTGCTAATCTGTCATAGACAACTCTGCCATGCCCCAATGGCTTATCGTATGTAATCTGCATATCATCATCGCCTTAAAGATTCGAAGTGTAATGCTAATATACTCAAAAATGCGCTAAAAGTCAATAATTTGAAACCAAGTAGATCGTTGCCTTCTTCTGTGATACACGGAAACCACACAATATAGTANNCTTGATTTTCTTTCCACAATCCCATAATAAAATCAAAAAGTTGTCCCCATATGAACAACTCCTTAAAAAGACAAAACCCTCCCAGCTATCAGCCGAAAGGGTTTCCTCATTTCTATTCTCTTTTCTCCAACTTCGCCAGTCTCTCCTCGAGTGCATCAATGCGGCTTTTCATCGC
>DBCZ01000082.1:0-4518 GCA_002293315.1 Ruminococcaceae bacterium UBA945 | reverse complement strand
TATGCGACCGTTGGCGACAGCTGCCTCAATCTCAGGCAGCCAGCTCGGCTCTTTGCGCTTGACATCGTCAAGGTCGTAAAACAAATCAGGATTGCGGTTTGTTGTCGCTGTCGGGGTGTCAAAGAGCACGTAATCAAGGCATATCCAGCCTTTATCAGTCTTGCCCCAGTTGCCGGCTTTCTGCGTGATAGCCACCGCCGAGCCAAGCGGGTATGAACCCATCGCCCCAAAAGTCGTACCGGCGCCTGTACGGATATTCAGCCCGTCCTCGGCCGTGGTCTTGCCTTTGAGATTGACCGTCTCGACTACCTCTTCAGCATATGCCGGCTTGAAATAGCCGCGAATATGACTAAAATTGCGGGGATAATCAACATAGATGATTTTATTTGGGTTATTCCCGTTATTGCCTTCAACGCAATAAATCCGACTTGGTGTGACCTTGATGACATAGCCGACGTGGTCGGAATCATTAGGAATATCATCATAATCCTCGAACTCCACATAATCGCCCTGTTCCGGGTCATCTGAATCCGACCAGCGCAACTTGCTCTTTGCCCATCGTTCCACCGCAGTGCAGCTTGAGGATGTCGGTATAACTGTTTCGGGGATTCCGGCTCTGCGAGCGAAGACTGACATAGTCATCATGCAGTTCGCTGTTGCAGTACTCCACGAACCATCACAAACGATAAGCCAAGATGCTTTACGTATGTGATGGTTTTAATTTTGTAAAGGCCTCTCGGAAGCTATGCTTCATGCCTCTTCTGTACTCAGCACAAAGCGAAACCCCGGAATCACAAGATTCCGGGGTTTCTTAGCTTGAGGGGTATTATTGAGGAGGGTAGAACATGTAACTCAAAAATTGGTGCGGTCCAATTTCTCATTGAGTACGATTATATTATAGCTCAAATCTCTTTTCAGTTGTTAAATACCTATGAATAAAGGGTTAATATACATGGCGTGTTGTGTGAAGGTTTTGTGATTATATAAGTCGCCAGCAGAAGGAAATATTCTTTTAAGCAAACAAATGTTTGCATTTTCATTTTATCTGTGCTACAATATATTAAATCTTAATCTGCGTTCACGAATTTGACTAAAGGAGGGGCTGTCTTATGGGACGCCAGCTTACCGAAAGCCAAAAAAAAGTATATGATTTTCTGAAGCACCAAACTGTGACGGGTGTGCCGCCCACTGTGCGGGAAATCTGCCAGGCAACCGGGCTCCACTCCACGTCCACCGTCCACGCGCATCTCAAAACGCTGGAGAAGCTGGGCTACATCAACCGCGGTGCTGGGCTTAATCGCTCGATTCGCATTGAGGGCAGCGAGGCCGCCATGCAGGTGCCGATTATCGGGCGCGTCACGGCGGGCGTGCCGATTTTAGCCGTGGAAGAGACTACGGGCTATATTCCCTTCCCGGATAAAAGCGCTTCGGGGAAAGACCTCTTCGCCTTGACTGTATCCGGCCTCAGCATGAGAGACGCCGGCATTCTCGACGGGGATTTCGTGATCTGTGAGCAAACTCCGGTTGCACAAAACGGCGAGATTGTTGTCGCCCTGATTGAAGACGAGGCCACCGTAAAGACCTTCTACAAAGAAGCAAGGCGTATCCGCCTGCAGCCTGAAAACCCCGATTTTGAGCCGATTTATTGTGACAATGTGCAGATTCTCGGCAAGGTTATCGCAGTAATCAGATATTACGTATAATTGTGAAATATTCTATTGAGCAAATCCATGAAATGATGAGCGACAAGCGCTTTCCACTCTCGCTCAAATATGACCCTGACTGGATTCTTGCGAATTCCATGGGTTCGCATGTACTTTGGCTTCAGGAGGCCTTGATGCGGCACATGAGCTTTAGGCCGGAGATGCGCGTGCTTGATTTGGGCTGCGGAAAGGGCATCGGCTCTGTTTTTCTCGCGCGGGAATTCGGACCTCAGGTTTGGGCGGCCGATTTATGGATTGACCCAACAGAGAACTTAAAGCTCATCAATGAAATGGGCTGTGGAGACAGAGTTTTCCCTATTAGAGCGGACGCCACTTCACTGCCCTTTGCCGATGATTTCTTTGATTCAATGATTAGCATCAATTCGCTGTTTTTCTACGCCACCGAAGAGGGCTTCTTAAATGAACACATCTTCAGGCATGTTAAGCCTGGCGGTGAGATTGGAATTGTTGTGCCCGGCTTTCTGCATGAGTATTCAAACGGCCTGCCTGAAGAGTATCTGCCTTACGCGGGCTTTGGCTTGGATAAATATCACACCGCCGATTGGTGGAGAGAGCATCTAATGAAGTGCGGAATGGTTGATGTCCTTCTGTGCGATTCATTTGAGCCGGATAATGACGGCAACGCGCTTTTCCGCAAATCTCTCGAGATAGTCAACGCGCATGAAGAGCCTTATCATATCCTCGCGTGGGATGACTTGACTTTCACCAGAATTGTTGCAAGGCGAAAATAAGCGCCATATTTAAAGCCTCGGTTTCCCGAGGCTTTTTTCTTGCCTTTATCCCAGCTTCTTTTTAATGAAGCGCAGGAATTCCTCCGCCGTTCCCGTGGTGAACGAGTCCTTATCGAGAATATAGGCATTGTCGGAGCCATAATAAAGATAGATGTAATTCTCAAACGTGCGCACCTCGGTTATCTGAAAATAAGGGTAGAGCTTGGGCACGAATACACCCGAGGCGCTGAATTCATCACTATGGAAGGAATATATCGCTGCGGCGCGGCTGCCTCTCGTGTAGATTCCGCGCTGCACCTTTTCGGTGCTCATCGACGACATGATGAGCTTGTAAATGAAATAGCCGACTATCCCTATGACAATCAAAATCATCCACCACTCAACCTGGTAAATAATCGTCAGAAGAATCATCGCCAGGCTGAGAACCACGCCGAGGATTATCTGGGGCAGGTTTTTTATATAGGAATGATACACAGCGAAACGTTTAATCATTGCGAAGGTCACTTCTGTTGAGTTGACGAATCTCGCTTCGCCTGTAGCTTCTGTGCGTCCGGCGCTTGATTTCCTGTACGCGCTGAGCTTCTCGGCTATCTCGCCTTTAAGGCGCTTATCTTTCTTCCATTTTATAATCATGTATATTACGGTGACTATCACCATCGCCGCAATTACAGCGAAAATGATGATTGGCGGAATCAATTCCTGAAAGGCTTTCTCTCTGGCTTCCTCCTTTGAAATCAGGTTTTTTATATGGAAGGATTCAACCATGTCTTCGATAATATTGATAGTCTCCTGCGGCACGACCTCGCCCTCGACAAAGGTGTCGAAGACGACTGTATAGCCGTTCATAATTGTGCCGTAGAGACACTCTGAAAGCACTTTATCGCCGCTTACGCCACGGATTTTTATCCAAAAAAACGGCATTTCACTCTGCTCTGTCCAGCCACTCTCCACAGTGACATTCTCATCGCTGGTCAGCGTCATATCCGCGAGAACATTGACCCTCTCGGCCTCCGTCGCCTCGCTCATGTTAAAAATATCCCGCGAAGCTTCAGAGCCCTTTTGCATCACGGTAATATTCACATCGCCGCCCTCACTCACGAAATTCGCCACCGCGCTCATCGCTTGGTATGTTTCCAGCGTACCCGCAGGGTCGCCGATTCCCGCGAGCAACCAGTTGGGGTCGTCTGAAGGTGTGGTCGGGGTCAGAAGCAGCAAATCCTCCGGCACTGTGAATTCATAATCCTCGCCATCCCAAGTTGCGGCAAAAGCCGGTGAAACAGCCGAGCAAATCATGATTATGGCAAAGATTACTGCAAGAATTTTTCTCGTCTTCATTGTTTTCTCCTTATTTATAAATCCAAACAGTGGATTTGTCCGCCTTTTCAAAAGCCTCCTTGAAGTCAAAACCCAGCGCCGTGTACGCATGGAAGAGGTCGCACAACGGAACAAGCACAAAAGCGCGCTCCATTATCCCCCTATGCGGAATAGTCAGCTGCTCGGTGGCGCAAGTCACGCCCTCATACAGAAGAATGTCAATATCCATCGTGCGCGCGCCGTGATACTCCTTTCGCTCACGCAAGAGAGCGTCTTCTATTTTATGGCATTCGTCCAGCAGCTCGGGCGGCTCTAAGTCTGTTTCAATCAGCACGCAGCAGTTGAGATAATTCTTCTGTTTAGAAATGACGTCGAACGGCTCGCTTTCATACACACTCGAAATGCTCAGTATTTCAGCCTTTTCAAGGTTTTCCAGCATTTCAAAAGCTCCCGTGAGGTTTGCCTCTCTGTCGCCGAGATTTGAGCCTATCCCCAAAACGGCCTTCATCTTTCCACCTCAATTTCTACCGCGACATAATCAAAAGCCGCGCTCATCGGAGCCTCAGGCTTTTTAAGGCACACGGCGATTTTTTGTACTAGAGCAAAGTCCGCAAGCACCGCGTCGCAAAGCACCCTTGCGGCTTTCTCGATTAAATCAAACTTCTCACTTAAAAAGGCTCTCTCCACCGTCTTCCTGACTGCCGCGTAATTCACGGTGTCAGCTAAATTATCGCTCCCCTTCGCCTTAG
>DBCZ01000017.1:1158-10910 GCA_002293315.1 Ruminococcaceae bacterium UBA945 | reverse complement strand
TAAGCTTGTTATTCTCCGCGAAAACGGGAATAACTTTCTCATAGTCATATTCAAAAAGCGGGTCTCCGCAGTGTCCGATAATTCGGACATACGGGTTCTTCGCAACATTCAGCCAGAGGTTCGTCGATTTCTCAACATCCGGGTTTTTCAGCCCTTTCATAAACGGCAGCGCGTGAATTGAGGCCACCACCCAGTCAAGCTCATCGTAATCATCCTGAGAGATGTCCATCGTGCCGTAAAAATCGCTTATGTTCCCCTCTGCGCCCGCTATGAACAGCACGCCCTGATAAAAGCGCGGAATGCTTGACGCCATGTTGCCGAAATAACCCATTCCCGGAGAGCCCGGCATAAGCTTCGCGTGGTCTGTGACGGCAAGCGCATACAGGCCCTTTTCACTTGCCGAGACAGCCATTTCCTTGAGTGTGCTGTAGGCATGTGTGGATGCAATCGAATGTGTGTGAAGATCGGCGATTATTTGATATTTACTCATTTTATCCTCTCAGATTTCAATATTGCTTTCGGTTTCCTCGGGTATCATCGATGAATCCATACCAAGGCTTGAAAGCAGCTCTTTCGCGGCATTGTAGCCCATCTTCTTCTGGCGATTGTTCATCGCCGCCACCTCGATTATCATCGCAAGGTTTCTGCCGGGCTTTACGGGAATCGTCAGCACCGGCACTTTTATGCCGAGAATCTCAGTGACCTCGCTCTCAACGCCCATTCTGTCATAGACCTTGGTTGGGTCCCAAATCTCCATGTTGATGCACATATCTATCTTTTCCTGCATTTTCACCGCGCCCATTCCGAAAATTCTTCGGGCATTGATTATCCCGATACCTCGCAGCTCAATGAAATACCTGATGTTTTCGGGTGCCTGCCCGACAAGGGATTTGCTCGAAACACGGCGAATCTCCACTGCGTCGTCGGCTATAAGGCGGTGGCCGCGCTTAATCAACTCAACCGCCGTCTCGCTCTTTCCCACGCCGCTGTCACCCACAAGCAGAATTCCCTCACCGTAAACCTCAACGAAAACGCCGTGGCGCGTCACACGCGGGGCAAGCTCGACGTTCAAAAGGGCAACCAACGCCGCGATGACGTTTGAGGTGGAGTCCGATGAAAGCATCAGCGGCACGCCGTATTCCTCAGCAAGCCCAACGATGAAATCTGACGGCTCTATCCCCCTTGATATAACAACCCCCGGCGGTTTCATGGCGAAATACTTCCGCAGAGCTTCATTTCTTTTCTCATCGCCGAAATCCTTCAGCATCGTGAATTCCGAGCGCCCCAAAACCGCCAAGCGGGTGAGGTCAAAATGATCAAAATAGCCGTTCAGCTCTATGCCCGGCCTTGTTACGTCACGCGAGATTATCATAATCTCATCCGCGTCTTTCGGCATGTATTTTTCTTCAAGCGAAAGCTCTTTTATCACCTTCGCAAGCGAAATTGAGTATTCGTTTCCGGCCATTTTTGCCTCCCGATATATGGATTCTGTACACAGCTATTATACACTAAACCCCTGTAAAAGAAAAGCCGAGCAAGGCGGAATCATCGGTTTATTCTTTCAAATGCCTCACGCCAAACTCTCTTCGGTTCTTCGGGCTCGTTGAAGGATGCGTTAATCCTCTTTTGATAAATGCGGAGGTCAAGCCATTTTCCGTGCTTATATCCTGTAGCCTTTTCTACCCCGACCGCCTCGAAATTGAACCTGCGGTGCAGCGCCTCGCTGCCCGGGTTTGGCACGTTCACCTTTGAGAAGACATTAACATAGCCCAGTTCTTTAGCCGTCTCAATCAGAAGCTTCATAAATTGGGAGCCAACGCCCTTTGCGGTGGCTGCGGCGTCAAGGTAAATCGTCAGCTCGCAATCCCAGCGGTAAGCGGCTCTCGCGCGGTATTTTGACGCATATGCAAAGCCGGTTATTCTCCCGCTCTCCTCCGCCACCAGCCACGGCAGGCATTCGCGCTCCTGCACATCTCTGATAAATTCCGCCATTTCGGCTGCGGGAGTTTCCTCCTCGGCATAAGTCGCCTCGGAATTTATGACATAATAATTATAGATTTCGGCTATTCTTCCGGCGTCTGCCTCCGCCGCCGGGCGATATATTATACAGCTCATAGTTTCTCCTATACTTTGGGCTTTTAGTAGAATTATACTCCTTTCACATTCTTGACACAACAGGTGTTTTAGGCTATAATTACGAAGCATTTTGTTGCTTCGGGGCGTAGCGCAGTTTGGTAGCGCACTTGGTTTGGGACCAAGGGGCCGCAGGTTCGAATCCTGTCGCCCCGANNGGCTCTTTCTTTCGTTTGACTAAGTACAGGGTTCGAACCTTTAGACGTGACGACAGCTTGAAGCCCTATATCTCGCTGAAAAATCCATTGCTTAACACTTGACCTCTTCAGATTTCAGTCGTACTATTATTTGTTGAAAGCAAGTAAACGTAAAATCTATGGATAAATGAAACCAGTGGAATGGAGTATATTATGAAAAAAGATTTCAGCTCAAGGCCTGAAAAAGAAACCACGCAATGGGTTACATGGCAGGCTTCTTTGACAGCAATCCCCTCCTTGGTGTTCGTTGTTACAGGATGGAAATCTAATGGCAAGGAAAATGCCTGTCTGCAATCTTGGACTGCATTTAGAGGAGGCGGAAAAGATGAGTTCGTTTGTATCATGAGCGCAGTTTCCAAGAACGGACATATGTATCAATCGCTTAAAGAAACCGGGGTTTGTGTTCTAAACTTCCCTTCTCAAGATATATATGACCGCTGCATAAAAACGATTGGGAATAATGATTTTGAGATGGATGAAATCACAGCGGCCGGGCTGACCTCGGAAAAGGCGGCAAAAGTCAATGCGCCCAGGATTAAAGAATGCTTCCTTAATATCGAGTGTGAGTTCTTGTGGGAGCACGATATTTTCGAGAATACCGGTGTTTACGGATATGAAGAAGTTACAATCGCGTTGAAGGTGGTAAACATCTGTATGGATAGCGAACGCTATGACCAGAGTAAGCTTGGTCGATATGGAAAAACCGGATACCTTTATGAATTTGACCACCCTACAAATCCGGAAACAGGAGACGGAGTGTTGAATGTTTCGACGGGAACCATTGAGCTGACTGACCCTATCCCGTGGATTACGAAATAGATATACCTTATCCCGGACTCACTTATCGAGAATCAGTAATGCTGCAAAACAACCGCATCGTTAATGGCCGCATCAGTAAAATGCAGCTGGTACTTATTATGATGCTTCAAGGCGAAAGACCTCCGTTTCCGGAGGTCTTTCATGATATAGAGGAATGATGAGGAACTTGTAATCAATTTATCAGATATTTGCTCTTCTTATCTCTGTTGATTGCCTTCAATATGGCAAGCAAAATCAGCATCCCACCGCTTGCAGCAAGGAGGATTACGGCAAGCGGGAGGTTTCCGCTATCTCCTGTTTTAGGGCTGCTGCCTTTGGGATACGGAAAGTTGGCCGGCCGGTCGTCGGACTTGCCGGGAGGCGGGGTATTCTCCGTTTTTGGAGTTTCCTTCGGTTTATAGGCGTTCTCAAACTTGATTTCGCCGGCTTTTATTCCGTTTTCATTAAGTATCACAGTGTTTATTTCAAGCTGTGAGTTTACATATACTTCAATCGTGTATACGCGTTCGTCATAGGTGTAGCCCAGCTTTTTTGATTCGATTTTCTGTGACAGTTCGTACCTGTATACATCACATTCCGTGTAATTGAGAGGGCCGATTTCCGCGCTGGCATTACCATTTATGGCAAAAATGTGCGAATCCATTGTGCAACCTTCGGGCATAGGGTTTTCTCCCTGCAGCGCTTTAAGCTCATACACAAACTCACATTCAGCCGATGAAAGAGGGCAATGAAAGGTCTGGTGAACCATAAGAGTCAGGCCTTTTTCCTGCGCGTGAGCCGTGCCTGTTGAAAACAAGACCGCCGGAATTACCGTTATAAGCGCGCAACAGATAATCTCCCACCTAAGCTTTCTTACCGCTATCCATATTTTCATGGCTCACCTCGCTTTTTGCGTCTGAGATAAATTATCAGGATAAGTGCTGCAACACTTATCGCCAAGATAATAATTGCGGGAATAAAAGCACTCTCACATAAGCTGAAGCTCTCCTCTATGTCTATAGTTTTCCTCTCACCTGGCTCGGTCTTTTCAAACCTGTCTTTGTAAGTTTCTCTCGTGATTTTCCCCACCAGAATATCTCTCCCGTTAGTAGATGCTGATGAACACGTGCTGAGCAGGATTAAACTGTCCTCCGCCGAAACATCGGCGTCTCTTTTATGCACTGCGTTACTTAGAAGATTGTCAAGGTATTCCTGATGATTATCTTTGACATTCGCCTTGAAAACAGCCATGTTATATGCATCGGTGTGGACAAAGGCGAAGAATTCTATCCCTCTATTTTCCCCGTTCACATATAGATTTCCATATTCATGTGAAGCAAAGACATTTTTATCGGAGAAATTGCCAATCTCGCCGAACATGGCATGCTTCTCCATGTGATGTCCGTAGAGAATACTGTTAAAATCTGTGAAATCATTGCTGTTTTCTGCATCAAGGAAGATTGAGCCGGATAGAGAATACTCACCTTGCGCATTGGTGTTCACATATTTCATGTTGTCTTCGCACTGCGTCACAGGATAATCAATATTCGTTCCGTACACACAGAGCCATGCTATGACCTCGCCGTTCGCAGCCTGCAATTCCGCGAATGTTTTCCCGCCGCTCTTTACCGTCGGCTTGTAAACGGCATATTGTGCTTTATCGGCGGCCTCATATATCTGCCACGAATCCCAAACGGCGTATGCCGTGAAAGCTGTCAGCAGCACTAACGCCGCCAATACCGTAAAGCTTATAACTGAACTTGCGGCTTTCACAGCTTTTCTGCCCGCTTTATTATTACAAATCATTTTTCCGCTTTATCCGTGCCGTTCTTTTTATATTTGCGGAGCTTGAAGACAGTAAGCCCGATGAACGCGAGGGTTCCCAACAATACTATCACGATATAGGGCAGATTATCTATGCTGACGCCCGTCGGCGTCACCTCGCGGCAGGTGTTTGTGAAAGAAATGCTATTCTCATTCTCTCTGACATATTCATCTGCAAAGCCGAGGTTTTCATTTTCGTTGCCGGCCGCTGCCGCTATTCCGCTTCCGTCCGCCGTGATAGTATACGAGGGTGAGTAGCCCACCGCCGCGGATTCCGTAACAGAGTATTTCGCGCCTACGGGGAGGTCGATGAACGCCAGCCTCTGTCCGTGCTTGAGATGTATCGCTTTGGCTTCGTTCGTCGTGAACTCGATATAGGCACCGTGGACAGGGTCTGTTTTAATGTCGGTGATGTCTGCGTTATTCGTGTCCGTCACGACCGTGTCGTTTTCATCAAGCACATACGCCCTGTAAGTTTTGCCTGTATCCATGATAGTGGAAGGATTTGAAACTGTCACATCGAACAGGAAATACTTCGTTTTGTTTCCAAAGCTTCCCGTGACGGTTTTACTCAAATCCAGCACTGAATCCGTCGGATTTTCACCGCCGTTGTTTTTCAGATATGTGTTCGTGAATATCATTTTCGAGTAATCGCCCTCAACCTCCGGCAATCCCCTGGGGGTGGGGTCTACCTTATCTCCAACGTCACCGCCTTCATTTGAGGCGTCCTTTACGGTAATAACTGCCGCAATTGCCGACACGAACAGCCCGCCTGCACCCTCTTCAACATACACCGCTATGTCATATGACGCGCCGGAGTATGTCATCTGCTCCTTCGTTGGGTCGGCAATCGTGTAGGTGTCTGCCGTTTCGGTCACGGTATAGATAAATATACCCGCGTGCGGCCAAACTACGCCCGCGAACAGATTTGATGTTTCCTTAGCCACCAGCTTCACGCCGCCTGCCGTTATGCCCTCATCAGCCGAAGTAAAACTTACCGTCTTGTTCGCTATTGCCGGCATTGCCGCAAGGTCTCCCGCCGCCGTGCTTCCGTCTACATTCTTTTTCGCAAATGTGAAGGTGAAGCCTGCGCCGGGGGTTGTCACCCCTGCCGGCATCCGCAAGACCTTCGTTACCGCCGCGTCAGCCGGATTCCCTTCCGTTCCCATAATCGGCGAACCCGCCGCCAAAGCGGGCGAAATACCGCCGAGGCAGATAATCGCGGCAAATATCACTGCTGCCATCTTCCTTAGAAATTGCTTCCTGTTCCTCTTCATTTTTACTGCTCCTTTCATTTCAATGTTTTTAAGTTTGGTTTCCAAGCGAATCATTTCATGGTTTCTCATCTCAAATTCCTCTCCTGCGAATAATCATCATCACCTTGCCCAAGGTGTCTTCCTGCTTCACACAGCCGTATATCCTGCTGTCTGCCGCTCCTTCTCTATTGTCTCCCAGTATGAAAACCTCGCCCTGCGGCACTGTCAGCGGAAAGCCTACACCTTTTCTGTATCTCTCCGTTTTCTGATAGATCTCCTGCTCCTGCTGCAATGCACCGTTGATTATCAGCCCTTCATCTGTAATGTCAACTTCGTCGCCCGCGACGGCAACCACTCTGCCCGCCCGCTCTTCTCCTGCCGCTCCCAGCACGATTGTGTCACGCGGCTGATATTCATTCTTCATATGGCGGAAGAAGATGAGCAAATCCCCGTCTTTTACCGCCGGCGCCATCGATGCGTCTGCCTGCCGCGCGATGCCGAAGAGAAATGTAAAAATCAGCAGCAACACCAGAACAATCGACGCTGTTTTCAGCAGCAGAAACAGAATATCCGTCAGCAATGATGGCTTCACCGTTCTAACTCTTTTCTCAGCTTTCTCCATGCTGCTTTCCATGTCACACCTCCCATTATCAGTGCGGGCAATATCGCTAAAATAGCGTCCCATTCTCCTCCTGTGCCGTCGGTCACTCCCGTCGGAACGATGAACACCCGCGTATTTGTGAACGCAAAGGCTCTCGTGAGGGTAAAAATCAATTTGCTTCCGGTGTCATTTGAATAAACCGGGTTTGCCTCAATGCTATCCTTATATTGCGTGGCGTAATCTTCATTCGCTGTTTCCACAATTCTTATCATGCTGCTGATTGGCAGCCCGCTTATTGTTATCCTCTGCCCATGAAGCAGCGAGAAGCCGGCCTTCCCCTGGGCATCAAGCGCCAGTGTTCCATTAGCCGGCGCTTCAGCCCCTGAACCGGGAATTATGCCGCCGATATAATTGAACGCTGTTCCCGCGGCAAGCGGAACGCCGCTTATATTTGCGAAATACATCGTGAAATCGAAGACCTTGCTCTTGTTTGCGAAACTCCCGTCCACCATTTTGGAAACCGTAACGCTGCAAATTGCGGGAGGCGCCATCAGCTTCACGGGAAGCACAGAACTATCGTTTACGGAATATATCTCCCGGTTCTCATCTGCAACTCTCACCACCTGCCTGCCGTCTTCAGTGTCAATGTAATCATTTTGCGCGGCGGTACTATTCGTCGTGTAGGCAAAATGCCTGTATCCCGCTGGGAGTGCCAGCATATTGCTTATGCCGCTCATATCTCCGCCAGCATAAACACTTAGGGTTGTTTCCTGCGCTTCTGACGGCGCGGTGTCGAGCTTCGCGTTTATATAGTAACCGTCACCTAAGTTCGCTCCGGTGATGTCAAGTGCGGGCTTACTGTTCCGCGTGCCGCTTGAATAGGCCTTGATAACCGCTGCGCTGCCGACATTCAAAACAGCCTTGGCGTTGCCGATATTGCCTCCGCCTATTCCAGCCCCGCCGTCTCCGCCTTTTGCGGTGACAGTTCCGCCCTGTATGTTCACAGGAACATTGGTCAGTGCCGCATTGCCCGGCCCGATACCCGGCCCGCGTCCGGTAGCGGTGACGGCGACAGCTCCCCCGTTGATGTTTATCTCGCCGCCGCCCATACCGAAGCCCGAGCCAATGCAGGCTCCGCTACCCGCACTGTTCACATTCACAGCTCCGCCGTTGATGGTGACATATCCTGCTCTCCCCAAATTCCCGCCAAGCCCTGCGGCGGTATTGCCGGACACTATCTGCGCGTTTATCGTGCCGCCGTTGATGGTAACCCGCCCTACTCCCCCGATGGCCGCATACCCAAAGACGCCTGACGCCGCGTTCAGCGTGCCGCTCGTGCTGCCGCTGCCGCTTGCGCTGTCAATCGTGATATGCGCGTCAGTAAGGACAAGCACCGAATTTCCGACGCTGTTATCGCCCTTAAGCAGGAGCAGCAGCCGCGCGCCGGTCTCTATTTGCACGCGCCCGGATATATTGACATCGTCAAGAGTGAGCGAGGTATCAACATCAGGCTCGATTCTTACCCGCAGTACCGCCGCCGTGCCGCTCTGACGCAAGATATATTCTTTGCCGGTTGAGTCGGCAGTGAAAGTTAAGGTACCCCCCGTGTATGTATATCCCGCCCCGCTTGCCGGCGCTGAGATATCAATTACCTCTGCCGCAGAGGGCGCCAAGGCTTCTATAGGCAGTTCTTTCGGCAATTCCTCTTCTGCGGCAGTTTCATCCTGTATAAGCGGCTCATCCGGCAATAGCTCTTCGAGAAAGGATTCCGTTTCCTGTATGCTTTCCTCTTCAGTTATGCTTTCTATTTCAGATTGTTCCTCTGATACGGCAGAGGCAGTGTCCTCCATTGAAGCTGAGGCTTCGGTAATCGGGAACACCAAGTGTATAGTCAGGAGCGTCAAAGCAAGCGCTCCCGCAAAGAGACGTATCTTGCTCATAGTGATTTGCCCCCACTTCTTTGCGAAAGATTCTTAACTTTCTGTTCACAGTATAACGCGTAGCCTTTTATGAAAAAAGACAGTATCTTTTGGTTTTTACTTTTTTATTTCCGTCTGAAATCGCCATAGAAAAAATCGCAAATACCGCTGTTTATTCTATCCGATTTTTTCCTGACCCCACATGCGGGTTTCTTCCCTAAAATGACAGGAAAATCTTGTCTGAAGCAAATACAATGAGTATAATAATGGTAATAATACTTAAGGAGGTAGCCATAATGAATGAAAAAGTATTTGAAGCTTGCGGGCAGGATTTCTTTGTTCGCCCGCGGTTGCACAAGCTGCTTGAAGACGCTGTAAAGCGCCCGCTCACTATTGTCTGCGCGGGTGCGGGTTACGGAAAAACTTATGCTGTCTCTGAATTCACTCAAAGCAGCAGCATCCCAATTATGTGGCTGCAGTTCTCTGAGCGTGACAACGCCGGCTCTCGCTTCTGGGCTAAGTATGTGCATCTCTGCACCCATTGGAGTGAAGCCTTTGCGGAGGAATGCAGAAAGCTCGGCTTTCCCGACACCGAGGATAGGCTGAACCGCTATATGGCTCTGCGCAAACAGTATATCGGGGCGCGGCAGCACATTATTGTGATGGATGACGTGCAGCTCATAACCCACCCTGATATTCTCCGCTTTTTGGACGTAAGGCTGAATGAAACCCTGAAAAACGCTTCGATAATTCTTATATGCCGCGACCTTCAGGATGTGAATCTTGCTGGGAAGCAGGTGAGAGGGCTTGTTTCAAATATAGACGAAACTGACCTCAGCTTCACCGAAGACGAGCTGGCGAATTATCTTTCCCAGCAGGGCTTAACCGTGCCCAGGCAGAATCTGCGTGATATTCTTGAGGACACGGGGGGTTGGGCCTTCGCGGTGAATCTTGTCTCGCGCTCAATGAAAAAATCGCCCGGTTACGCGGGCTATGTGCGTACCGCGATGAAGCAGAATATCTT
>DBCZ01000017.1:0-1134 GCA_002293315.1 Ruminococcaceae bacterium UBA945 | reverse complement strand
TTGATTGACCATCTTTCAGCCGACCTCGTTTCCGCTCTTGCAGACGCCGACACCCTTGCCGAGCTTCGCTCTCAAAACGCGTATGTCCGCTTCAACAGCGGCATAAATGCCTACCTGATTCATCACCTGTTTCTTGATTTCCTGCGTACAAAACAGGAACTGCTCACGAAAGAAGAAGCTTCTGAAACATATCGCATCGCCGCGCATTGGTGTGAGGAAAACGGCTTTGAAATAGACGCGCTTAATTACATGGAGAAGACCGGCGATTATGCGGCTATTGTCTCTTTGCTATCCTCACTGCCGGTGCAAATGCCGCTTGACATCGCCCGTCTCGCGGCGGAAATCTTTGAGCGTGCAGAATCAGAGCTGGCGGATAATATCTACCTCTTTGCAGTAACGCATATACGTATGATTATGCGCTTGGGAAGATGGGAGGACGCCCTTAAGCTGATACGGGGATATGAGCGGCGCTTCCTGCCGCTCCCCAAGGACGATGCCTTCCGAAACAGAACACTGGGATTGATTTACTTCCACTGGGGTAACATATCAGAGTTGCTCAGTACAACGAGTGATATCTATGACTTTGACAGATACTACGCGAAGATGGATGAATGCTTCACGATTGCTCCCGTTGAGCCTGACCAGTATTCAGATATGCCGATCGGTCTGTGGGCCAGTCTTGTGGGTTCTTCGCGTAAGGGTGCGCCGCAGGAGTATATCGCTGCCGCCAAGCATATGATGAAGCATATTTCACACTGCTGGGGAGGCGCGGCGACGGGAATTGACGANNCTGTGCCATGCCGAATTGCTGTTCTATCAGGGAAACATTCGCTCCGCCGAACCGATTTTCATTGAGGTTGCCCGCAAGGCCTCTGAAAACGGGCAATTTGAAATAGCCGGCAAGGCTCTGTTCTATCTGCTGCGCCTGGCACTTTGGCAGGGAAGCCGCGAAAAAGCCGAGCAAGCTCTGAGCAAGATAGAATCCGGTTTAGAAAGAGGAAATAATTCTCTAAGCTTACTTGATTTTGACGCGGCAAACGGCTGGTATATGTGTGCGCTGCGTCAGCCGGAGAAGGTTCCCGCCTGGCTGAAGGACAATTTTTCTCCTTATAGTCATGCGTACTTCGTCTCAAA
>DBCZ01000092.1 GCA_002293315.1 Ruminococcaceae bacterium UBA945 | reverse complement strand
AAGCAGCGCGGAATGATTTACAGGGCGGAGGCGACAGAGCTCGAAATGAACGATGCTCTCGATATTGTCGTTAATGCGCTCACAACGCAGATTCGCCGCCATAAAAACAGGCTTACAAGCTCAAAAAAAGTCAGCTCGGATATTGATTTCGGCATTTTTGAAGAATATATTGAGATTCCCGAAGAGGAAGAGGACGATGAAATTTCCGTCACGAAGCGCAAGAGCTTCTTCGTTTCCGTCATGACGCCCGAGGAGGCGATTCTCCAGATGAACATGCTCGGCCATGAGTTCTTCATGTTCCGTGATGATGCCTCGGGTGAGATAAACGTCGTTTATAGGCGCAAAAACGGAGATTACGGTCTCCTCGTTCCCGAGAGATAAGATAGCTTTGATTTACCGCCGGGGCTTCGGCTCCGGCGATTTTTTGCCCGATGGGAGATAGCATGAGATATAAGCTTTGCGCGCCGTGCCTGCTCGGCATAGAGGGGCTCGTCGCCGATGAACTGCGCGAGATGAACGCGGAGAATGTCACGCCGGAGAACGGGCGCGTCGTCTTTGAGGGAGACGAAAGCATCCTTGCGCGCGCGAATATCCGCTCGCGCTTTTCAGAGCGCATTTTAATCCTCCTTGATACCTTTGAAGCGCACAGTTTCACCGAGCTTTTCGACCGCGTAAAGGCTATCAGATGGGAGGAATACATAGGCAGAGATGATGAATTCCCCGTTGTGGGCAGAAGCCTCTCCAGCGATTTACACAGCGTGCCGGACTGCCAGTCGATCATCAAGAAGGCCATCGTAGAGCGCCTGAAAGAGAAATACAGGCTTGAGTGGTTTCCCGAAACCGCCGCTAAGAAGCAAATCCGATTCCTCATCATGAAGAATCAAGTCAGCATAATGCTTGATACCTCCGGCGAGGGCCTGCATAAACGCGGTTACCGAAAAAACTCAAACGAGGCGCCTATTCGCGAGACGCTTGCCGCCGCTATGGCGAAGCTTGTACGCGTGAGAGCGGACGGAAGCTTTCTCGACCCCTTCTGCGGCTCCGGCACAATCTTGATTGAAGCCGCGATGATTGCGGCAAACATAGCGCCAGGCCTGCGCCGCCGCTTCAACGCCGAAAGCTGGAAGAACATCTCCGGCGCGGTATGGGAGAAGGAGCGTGCCGCCGCAAAGGCTGCCGAGCGCCGAGAAATCTCCTTTAAGGCAAGCGGCTTTGATATTGATTCATCTGCTGTCGCTCTCACACTTGAAAATGCACGAAAGGCAGGCGTTGCCGAATTTGTTACCGCAGAGCGCCGTGACATCAAAGATTTCGATACCTCCGCGCAATACGGCTGTGTCGTCTGCAACCCGCCATATGGTGAGCGCTTGCTGGAGAAGGAATCTGCGCGCGAAATCTACAAGCAGATGGGTAACCTGTTTGTGCCGAAACGCGGCTGGAGCTACAGCATCATCTCGCCGGACGATGACTTCGAAAAGCTCTTTGCCCGCAGAGCGGATAAACGCCGCAAGCTCTATAACGGCATGATAAAATGCCAGTTTTACATGTATTTTAAGTAAGTGGGCGCTGACCAGTAGGGAGCGACGACCTCGGCGCTCCGATAAGGGCAATGTACAATTCATCAAGGAGAAAATATGAACCATAAAGGAACTGTGCGGCTTGAAACAGACAGATTGATCCTTCGCCGCTTCACAACGGAAGACGCCGAAGCGATGCTTGCAAACTGGTGCAATGATTCAGATGTGACCAAATTCCTCATGTGGCAGCCGCATGGAAAAATTGAAGAAACGCGCAGGGTTCTCGCTGAATGGATTACGGGATATGAAAAGCCGAATTTCTACCTTTGGGCGATGCAGCTCAAAGAAACCGGTGAACTCATCGGCTGCATAAGCGTCGTGAAGCAGGACGAATGCGTGGATATGGTGCATATCGGCTACTGTATCGGTAAGCAGTGGTGGCGCAAGGGATATACCTCCGAGGCGCTTTTGCGCATTGTGAGCTTCTTTTTTGAAGAGGTTGGCGCGAACCGTATCGAATCGCGCCATGACCCGCGCAACCCTAACAGCGGCAAGGTTATGCTGAAAGCGGGGCTGCACTATGAGGGCACGTCACGCGAGGCAGACTGGAACAATCAGGGGCGCTGTGACGCCGCGAACTACGCGATTCTTGCAAAGGACTATTTTGGCGGAAAAGAGAGATAAAATGTTCTGGAAAAAGAAAAATATAATGGAGACGCCGCGCCTTTATCTGAGAAAATGGATAAAGGATGATTTCGGCGATTTCAAAGACCTCATGATGAATCCCGAGGTCTCAAACCCTGCGGGCATGAACCCTGTAGACACCGAGCTCAGAGCGCGCGAGCTTTTTGAGCGCTCAATTCCCGAGGAAGGCACATTTGCTATCGTGTTAAAGGAGAGCGGTAAGGCAGTGGGGCAAATCAAGTTTCAAGATGACTTCAGGCGCTACAAGGTCAACAGTATCTCCATCGGGTATGAGCTGAATCAAGCCTGCTGGGGGCGGGGATATATGCCCGAGGCGCTAGCCGCGATGGTGAAATACGCGTTTGAAGTGAAAGCCGTGGATATAATCAGCATCGGTCATTTCACGATTAACACGCAGTCGAAGCGAGTGATCGAAAAGGTCGGCTTTCACCATGAGGGCACAATGCGCATGGGCTTCAAGCGTTATGACGGAGCAGTGCTCGACGACGAGCTTTACTCCATGACAAAAGCGGAGTATCTCGCACAGAGCGAGATCTTCTCAAATGTGCAAGTTCTCCGGCGATAATTTGTTAAAAAAATGTAAAAAATCAAAAAGAGGGGAAAACCTCTTGACTTTTGCTGACCATATCACTACAATAATATTTGGCACTCGTATCGCTAGAGTGCTAAGTCAGAAATAATACTTCAATCAAATTCAGAAAGGCAGGTTAGTTTGCATGAAGATTAAACCACTTTTAGACAGAGTTCTCGTCCAGCAGGAGGAGGCAGAGGAGACCACGAAAAGCGGCATCGTGCTGGCCTCGCAGTCAGTTGAGAAGCCGCAGATAGCACGCGTTGTGGCGGTTGGGCCGGGCGGCATAGTTGACGGCGAAGAGGTCAAGATGACGCTGAAAGCCGGCGACAGAGTTATATGTGCCAAGTACAGCGGCACGGAGGTTAAGGTTGACGGGGAAGAGTTTACAATCGTCCGTCAGAGTGATGTTCTCGCGAAGGTAGAATGATATGAGGCAGGATAAACTCACCACACTTTTTTCCGCGCTGGCGATTATCGGCGTGATAATGTTCGTCATGGGCGGAAACAGCAGCTTTGTTCCCGCGGGTTCAAATACTGACAGTGTTAAAACTATCGGTATAGTGCTGATGGTAGTAGGCGTAGGCGGAGCTGTGATAAAGCTCATCCTTGATATGCGCAGAAGAAAGAAGAACGGTGAGGACGATTTTTGAAAGTTTCCTAAATCAAACAAACGATTTATAATACGGAGGAAAAACAATGGCAAAACAGATTATTTTCGGCGAGGACGCGAGAAAAGCGCTTCTCAGCGGTGTGAATCAGCTTGCTGACACACTTAAAATCACACTTGGCCCCAAGGGCAGAAACGTCGTTCTGGACAAGAAATTCGGCGCGCCGCTCATCACGAACGACGGCGTGACAATCGCGAAGGAAGTGGAGCTTGAAGACCCGTATGAAAACATGGGCGCACAGCTCGTTAAAGAGGTCGCCACCAAGACAAACGACGTTGCCGGTGACGGCACGACGACAGGCACTCTGCTTGCTCAGGCGCTTGTGCGTGAGGGCATGAAGAACGTCACAGCCGGTGCGAATCCGATGATTCTGCGCAAGGGCGTGCAGAACGCGACTGAAGCAGCGGTCGCCGCGATTACGAAGAATTCCAAGAAGGTTTCCGGCACGAAGGACATCGCCAAGGTTGCCGCGGTTTCTTCGGGAAGCGATGAGATAGGCGATTTAATCGCCGACGCCATGGAGAAGGTCACTGCCGACGGCGTTATCACGGTTGAGGAATCCAAGACGGCTGACACGTTCAGCGAGGTCGTTGAGGGAATGATGTTCGACAGAGGCTACATCACGCCATATATGGCGACGGATACGGATAAGATGGTCGCTGAGATTGATGAGCCGCTTATTCTCATAACAGATAAGAAAATTTCGACGACACAGGATATTCTTCCCATTCTTGAGCAAATCGTTCAAACCGGAAAGAAGCTCCTTATAATCGCCGAGGATATAGAGGGTGAAGCCCTCACAACGCTGATTCTCAACAAGCTGCGCGGCACGTTCACATGCGTCGCGGTAAAAGCGCCGGGCTTCGGCGACAGGCGCAAGGAAATGCTTGTTGACATTGCCACGCTGACAGGCGGGCAGGTCATCTCTGATGAGCTCGGCCTTGAGCTCAAGGACACTCAGATGAGCCAGCTCGGCAGGGCGCGCCAGATTAAGGTTGACAAGGAGAACACAATCATCGTTGACGGCGCGGGCAAGAAAACCGACATCAAAGCCAGAGTGAACCAGATAAGAAATCAGATTGAAGAAACAAGCTCAGATTTCGACAGAGAGAAGCTTCAGGAAAGGCTTGCGAAGCTTGCGGGCGGCGTGGCGGTTATCAAGGTTGGTGCTGCTACTGAAATCGAGATGAAGGAGAAGAAGCTCCGCATTGAGGATGCTCTCGCGGCCACGCGCGCGGCGGTGGAAGAGGGCATAGTCGCGGGCGGAGGCTCGGCGCTGATTGACGCGATTCCGGCAGTCAGCAAGTATGTTGACGGTGCTGACGGCGACGAAAAAACAGGAGCGATGATAGTCTTGAAGGCTCTTGAAGAGCCGGTGCGCCAGATAGCCGAGAATGCGGGCGTAGAAGGCTCGCTCATCGTCGAGCAAATCAAGACGGCGAAGAAGGTCGGCTATGGCTACAACGCTCTCACGGGCAAGTTCGGCGACATGATTGCTGACGGCATCGTAGACCCCACAAAGGTCACGCGTTCGGCGCTGCAGAATGCCTCCTCAGTTGCCGCGACGATTCTCACGACGGAATCCCTCGTTGCGGACATCCCAGAGCCCCCGTCGGCTCCCGCAGCACCCGACATGGGCGGAATGTATTAAAATAGAGAGTAGCTTAAATAGGAAACCCCGGAGTGTCAATTTGACGCTCCGGGGTTCGCTATCCGCATGATATTTATTTTTTAAGGCAAAATGTCAATTCACCCGAAAAACTTATCATACCAAAGTATGAACGAATAAAACGACCAAATCTTCTGCATGTTGTGCGCCTTGGCGGCCTTATGCTCGTCCAAAAGCTTCACAAGCTCTGCAGTAACGAAAAAGCGCTCGGCGGTTTCACTCAAAAATGCTTCCTTAACGATGCCGTAGTACTTGTCCTCCCTGAGCCAGTCATTCAGCGGTACGGGGAAGCCGAGCTTAGGCTTGTTCGCCGTTTTTTCGGGCAGCTCCTTAATTGCCGCGTGGCGCATCGCAATCTTCGTTTCTTCGTTGTGCGCGCGGAATTTTGAAGGTATCCGCAATGCCAGCTCAAGCATTTTCCTGTCCATGAAAGGCACCCGCAGCTCAAGTGAATTTGCCATGCTCATTCTGTCGGCTTTCAATATCATCGCATAGGGCAGCCATGTGTGCATGTCAACATACTGAAGCTGCGTCGGCTCGTCGAGATTCTGCACCGCAAGGAAGTATTTCTTGCTGTACTCCTCCGGCGCGAGCGTTGAAATAGGCTTCTTCAGGAACTTCTGCCTCTCATCGGCGCGGAAAACATAACTGGCGCGCAAAAAGCGCTGATACGGCTCTTTTGCTCCGCGGATTATAAAGCTGCGTCCCTTGAAGTTAGGCAGAATCCGCGCGACGCCTGCCCCAATTTTCCTGAGCGCCTTAGGCACTCGCCTGACGTAGTTCGCGAAATGTCCGCCCTGCAAATATATCGGATAGCCGCCGAAAAGCTCGTCAGCGCCCTCACCGGAAAGCGCCGCTTTTACATATCCGCGCGCATTTTTAGTGAGGAAATACAGCGGGATTTCCGACGGGTTGGGGAGAGGTTCATCAAGGAAATACTGTATATCTGCCGCCGCGCCGAAGAAATCGTCAGCGCTCACCTTGCAAGCTATGTTAGGCACGCCCAAGGTTTTTGCGAACTCCTGCGCATAAGGCAGCTCGCTGTACTTTTCCTCATCAAAGCCGATGGAAAATGTCTTTATCTCAGCATTGTGCTTCGCGGCTTCATTGAGAACATAGCTGGAATCCACGCCGCTGGAGAGAAAGCTTCCGATTTCCGCGTCGGCTTGCCTGTGGAGGTTCACGCTTTCGGCGAACTCGCGGGAAATCTCGTCAACCCAGCTTTCAAGGCTCTTTTCCTCTTCAATTTTATATTCAATCTTATAATATCTTTCAATCTCTAGAATGCCGTTTTGATATGTGAAATAGTGCGCGGCGGGCAGCTTATATACATTCTTAAAAAGCGTGTTTTCATCGGGGAGATACTCATATGAAAGATAGAGCGGGATAAAATCAACCATCAATTCCTTCCGGAATTCGGGGTGGTCGAGAAAAGCCTTAATCTCCGAGGCAAACAGGAATTCCTCGCCGCATTGATAGTAATAGAGCGGCTTTCCGCCAAATATATCCTTTGCGCCGAAAAGCTTCTTTTCAGCCTTATCCCAAATCACAAACGCGAAAGAGCCGCGGATTTTATCGAGCACGCCGGCACCGTATTCCTCATAGCCGTGCAGAACGGCTTCGCATTCAAGCGATGTTGAGAAAGCATGACCGGCCTTTTCAAGCTCGGCGCGCAAATCGGCGTAATTATAGACATTGCCGTCAAGCAGAATAACCATGCCGCCATCTTCATTTGCCACGGGCAAGCTCACGTTTCCGAGCGCCGTCATGCTGAACTGACGAAGCCCGAGGCTGATGCTCTCGTCAACGTAGAATCCCTCGCCGTCAGGCCCTCTATGCCTGATTCTCTCCGTCACCTTTTTGATTGCCGCCTCGCGGTCATAAGCTGCCGCCGTACCCATAAATCCTGCAAATCCGCCCATTCTTTCCCTCCTAATGCGATGTTTACACCCGCCTCACAGAGAGGCGTAGTCAATTAACTGAATCCTTGCAAAGCTTGATGCATTTCTCCGCCAAAGCTGTAAGCGCGTCAATAAATCTTTCGTCCAGCTGACCGTTATTTATCACCGAAAGCTCTGTGCAGCCCAAAATCACACAATCGCAGCCGTCGGAGAAGAATCCGTCGGCTGCGCCGAAGAAGCGCTCCATATCCACAGGATTTCCGGCCTTGACTTCATTATATATGATGTCCATGATAACGCTCTGTCGTTCCTCGCCGGGCACTGTAAAGTCGATGCCAGCCTTTTTAAGCGCCGCCTGGAAAAGCCCGGAGCGTATTGTGCCTGTCGTCGCCATGATGCCGGCTTTCCGGCAGCCCTTTTCCTTGAGCGCCGCCACGGTTTCATCTATCATATTTATAAGCGGCACATTAACCGCAGACTGAATCTCACCAAAGATATAGTGGGAGGTCACACACGGTGCACAGATATAATCCGCACCCAGACTCTCGAGAGTCTGGGCCGTATCTATCATAAACGGCGCGGGAGAGGGCTTGGTGTTATCAAGGACATACGCCGTTCTGTCCGGCACATTCGGGCGGCTGAACATGATTATATCAAGATGCTGCTGGTCGGTTTCGGCATCCGTGAGCCTTGTTATCTGCTCCAGAAAATAAGCGCTCGCCATTGGCCCGAGCCCGCCGATAATTCCGAGTGTTTTCATAATCTATCCCTTCAAAGACTTATTCCCGAAATACTTCTTATATTTGTCAAAATAGTTCAGCTGATTTCTCACATACGCGACCCATCGCTTCAAGTTTCTGTCGCCGCTGTAGTAATAGCTCTGCACATATTTGCCTGTTTTAATCAGTTCTCTCGCTTCTGCCTTAAGCTTCTCATCGCGCACATATTTGAAGATAATACGTTTCGGGATAATGCTCCACAGCACCCTTTCGTGTGCTATCGTCAAGCTTGCGTCCGCATCGTCCAGCACGTCTTCAACGAGCCACTTCGCGAGGTTGTACCCCGCCGCCGTCACAAAGAAACTGCTTCTGCCCTGCCGCAGATTCATCTCGAACAGCTTATATGTTCCATCGCGATTGTCATACTTCATGTCAAAATTAGCAAAGCCGACATACCCGATTCCCTCGAGGAAGCTCTTCATCATCTCGCTGAGTTCTTCGTCATAGCCGTTGATTATCGCCGCGTAACTTCCGATACCCTCCGGCGAATGCTCCTCCAGCAGCGCGTTTCCGAGGGCAATCAGCTTGACCTTTTTATCCTTGCCGCAGAAGCAGTTCATCACGCGCATGTTGCTGTCGTCACCGGGAATATATTCCTGCAAAATCAAGTGGTCCTGATAAGACGAGGAATAAATCGCTTCTAAGATAGAATCAAGCTCCGCTTTGCTCTCCGCGATGAAAACCTTCTTCTTGTGCGGAAAGCTCGCGTTCCAGTAAGCCACTGAATTTGAAGGCTTGATTATAACGGGGAAGTCAAAATCAAGCTTCACCTCGCGGTAATTCTCCGCCGTGCAGGCCGCCGTCTTCGGGAATGAAAACCCATGCGCCTCGCAGACCTCATAAAAGCTTTCCTTTATTGAAAGCCTCATCAAAAGCGCCTCGTCAATGCACTCAAACCGATAAAGCGCGCGCAGCTTATCCTGATTTCTCACAAGCAGCTTGATGTAATTATCTCCGCACGGCACAAGCAACAGAGGCTTGCTGTTGTGCTTTTCCGCAAAGGCGATGAGCGTTTTCACAAACACCTCGTCGTCTTCTATGTTCGGCTCAACCACCTCAACGTGCACGATTTTGCTGTTCTGGCACACGCCCAGAATCCCCTTGCCGATGGCAACGGAGCAAAGCCTGTATTCCTCGTGGAAGGACCTCGCCATGCCGTATACATTTATGTCGCTGCCGAGCAAAACCGGCAGAAAATCATCTCTCTTCATTTTTACCTCTCATACCCGCGTCGATATTCTGCGGGGCGTAATCGTCGGCCAGGAAAACATCCGCTTTTTCCCCGAAATACACATCATACCACACAAGGAAGGTGTAGACAGTCCAGCACTTGCGGCTGTTGTCCGCTTTGCCGCTCTTATGCTCATCAAGAAGCCGCAAAAGCTTCGCGGTGTCAAAGAATTTACCGGCAGTTTCGCTCTCAAAGGCCGCCTTCACGCTGTTATAGTATTTTTCCTCTTTAAGCCACACTCTCGTCGGCACGGGGAAGCCGAGCTTCTTTTTACCCGCCCATTTCGCGGGCATTCTCCTTGCCGCCGCCTGTCGCATGGCATACTTCGTGTTCTCTCCGTTTACGCGGTATTTCAGCGGAAGCCTCCCGCCCAGCGCCATGATTTCCTTGTCCAAAAACGGCACGCGTACCTCAAGAGAATTCGCCATGCTCATTTTATCCGCCTTCAAGAGAATATCCCCCACCATCCACATGTTCAAATCGATGAACTGCATCTTCGTGACGGCGTCTTTGTCCTTCACCATGTCATAAAATGGCTTTGCAAGCACGGCGGGGGATTTTGCATCCGTCTTGATTTTCAGCAGTGCTTTGCGCTCTTTTTCGGTGAACATATAGGCGTTGCCGATGAACCTGTCCTCAAGCCTCTTTCCGCGGCGCACAAGAAAGTTTATGCCGCGCTTTGCCGGCAGCTTCGAGGCCACGGCGCCGATGGCCTTGCGAATCGGAAACGGGATTTTATCATATGCCGGCAGCTCAAGCGGCTCTTTGTATATGTTATACCCGCCGAAAATTTCGTCCGCCCCCTCGCCGGAAAGCGCCACCTTCAAATCTCTTGCCGCAGTATTGCAGACGAAATACAGCGCCACAGCTGATGGGTCTGCAAGCGGCTCGTCCATGTGGTATTGAATCTTCGGAAAGCTGCCCCAGAATTCCTCCGCCGTGATGGTCTTGCTCTTGTTCTTCACGGGGATAAGCTCGGAAAGCTCTTTTGCATAATCTGTTTCATTATATTTCTCGCCGTAGTCAAAGCCGACGGAATATGTCTTGTCCACATGCGCGGAGCACGCAACATAGCTTGAATCCACGCCGCTTGAAAGGAAAGAGCCCACCTCCACGTCGCTGACCTTGTGCGCCGCGATGGAATCGTCAAACGTCCTCTCAATCTCGTCCACCCAGTTTTCGAGGCTCTTGTCCTCCTCGGCGTTGAAAACCGGCAGCCAATATCTTGCTGTCTCCATTTTGCCGTCACTGTATGTAAAATAGTGCGCGGGGGGAAATTTATACACATTCTTGAAAAAAGTCTCCTCGCCCGGCGAATACTGGAACGAGAGATAGTTCTCGAGCGCACGCTCGTTGAGCTTTTTTTTGAAATGCGGATGGCGCAGAAACGCCTTTATCTCCGAGCCGAACATCATCGTGCCGTTCATGTCGGCATAATAAAGCGGCTTTATGCCGAAGAAATCGCGCGCGCCGAAAAGAGTTTTTTCGCGCTTGTCCCATATGACGAACGCAAACATACCGCGAAGCTTGCCGAGAATCTCCGCGCCATATTCCTCATAGCCGTGCAACACGACCTCCGCGTCGGCTTTCGTGCGGAAAGCATGCCCTTTTTCAATCAACTCGGCACGAAGCGTTTGATAATTATATATCTCACCGTTAAATGTGAGGATTTTACTTTCGTCTTCATTGTGAATCGGCTGTCTGCCGCCCTCAAGGTCAATGATTGAAAGCCTGCGAAAGCCAAGCGTCATTGTGCCGTCTGTGTAGTAATCCGCGTCATCGGGGCCTCTGTGAGCGATGGCGTCGGTCATCCTTTTGAGTATTGCCTCATCGTTCTGTGTTTCTCCGCCGCCGATGAATCCAACAAATCCGCACATATTTTATCTCCTGTTTAGTTTTAGTCAATTTTGATTTCCCGCACATCTCGCTCAATGCCCTTGATTAAGTCAAAGAGCGATGGAGCCAGGTTTGGATAATTCCTTGAAAGTGTTTCGTTCGTAAGTATGGGTAAAGCGTCTTTTCGAACGCCTTTGTCACCGTTAATCGTTTCTCCGGCGAGCAGTCTCCGGCACATCGACAGCGAAAGCATCATGTGAATGCCCAAAAGCGTCTCAAACATATTGGGCGACACCTCAAACATATTTTTCGGATTCTTGCCGTTTGCCATATGAAGCATACGGAAAGCACAATAAAGAGCAGCAGAAAGATAAGATGAAATCTCTTTTGTAAGCGCCTCATTATCAATTCTCTCCAAAATTCGGAACACCATATTCAGCGTGTTCACAGTAACTCGCCTATTATACTCTGTAGTTTTCACGGCTGTCTCATAGTTGTCTTTTCGCGTGCTGCCGGAATCCTTTATTGAAAGCACCGCCCCGCTTCTGTGCGGAGATCTCCCGAGCAGATAATCACATGACACGCCGTAATAGTCCGCCGCCTTAATCACGAAATTCAGCCCGCACTCGCGTATGCCCTTCTCGTAATGAGAAAGCAGGGCCTGCGATATTTCGAGGTCAGCCGAAACCTGCTTCTGGCTTATTCCCCGTTCCTTGCGAAGAAGAGTGAGAATTCTGGGGAAATCATTCGTCGCCATAGTTTCCTCCTGATAGCATGTTAAACATGCCGTATATTTTAAGCCTGAATAATAGCTTTTGCATCAAAAAAATAGCGCCTTCGCCTTGAAGCCGTAAAGTAAGATATATTATACCAAAAGTAGAATAGTCTGTAAAGACCGCAGGGGCAATTTGTTTTTTTTCGCAATCTGCGCTATTATATTAGCAAACGAAAATTGAGGGGACATCATGAAATCATATATAATCCATCTTTTGAGAAACGCGCCGTCTGAGGGGAACATTGAGGGGAGATACATCGGCAGAACACAGTCTCCGCTTGCCAATGAGGGCATAGAGCTGCTGCTGGATTTGAAGAGGAATTATGAATACCCCCATGCCGAAAGCTTTTATGCCGGCCCGTCGATAAGCTGCGTCGATACGCTCAAAATTCTGTATCCCGAAGCCGAGCCGGAGGTTATTCTGGAGCTGGCTGAATGCGATTTCGGTGACTTCGAGAACAAAACCCCCGAAGAGCTTCAGTCAAGCACTGATTACCTCGACTGGATTCAAAACGGGGGAAAGGACGCCCCGCCTGACGGCGAGAGCGGCGCGGTGTTTTCACAGCGCGTGCTGCGGGGCTTCGGCATGCTTGTGGATAATCTCATGCATGACGGCAAAACGGAGTCAATCTTGGTTGCGCACGGCGGCATTATCATGACGATTCTCGCCGCGCACGGCTTGCCGCAGGCCGAGTTCTATGACTGGATGTGTGAGCCCGGCGCGGGCTACAGCATCAGAATCACCCCGGGCATCTGGATGCGCTCAAAGCTCTTCGAGGTGTATGGTTTGGTACCGTCTGTTGAAGAAAGCGGCGATTGACATATCTTTTGTTTTTGCTATAATATAAAGGAAATCTGAGAAACGGAGCAGCACCGAATGTTAATTTGTGTGGGCGCAGGAAAATTGCGCAAATAAGGGTATTACAAAATCTGTTTTATAACAGCTTTTTTGTAATGCCTTTTTGACACACTAATTATCAAAGAGGTGCATTTTTATGTCCCAAAATAGAGGGCAGTATTCCGTCTCGCAGAATTTTCTGACGAGCGTGAAAACTATAAACAGGCTCGTTTCAAAGACAAATATATCAAAGCATGACAGCATATTGGAAATCGGCACGGGCAAGGCGCATATCACGAAAAGGCTCGCAAAGGCGGCCGGGCAGGTCGTCACCTATGAAATAGACGGAAATCTCTTCGAGAGGTTCTCCGCCGGCTTGCCCGAAAACGTGACGGCGATAAATAAGGATTTTTTAACCGCAGGCCTGCCGAAAGCTCCGTATAAAGTCTTCGCGAACATTCCGTTTTCAAAAACCACGGCGATAATAAGAAAGCTCACAGAGGCCGAGAACCCAGCGCGGGAAATCTGGCTGATTGTGGAGAAAGGTGCGGCAAAGCGCTTTTGCGGGCTTCCGTGTGAAAGCACGGATTCTCTCCTCATCAAGCCGTTTTTCGATATTGAAATCTGCGCCAACCTGAGCCGTGAAGATTTCCACCCGATGCCGAGGGTGGACGCCGTGTTGCTTCATCTTTCAAGGAAAGCTCAGCCGGATATAGCGCGGCATGAGCGCAAGGCCTATGAGCGGTTCATCAGGCATGGCCGCAGGCACGGCATTTGCGGCGGGCGTGCGCTGCTCACGAAAAAACAGGTTTCAACCTCGCTTCGGCTTGCGAATCTTCCGCACGCAGAGCGCTCGGAAACGATGAAATATGTGCAGTGGCTCTGCCTTTTCCGATGCCACCGCCGGTTTGGCGGTTGACTACAGTAAGAGGGTATAGTGGTTGACTTCCATCTGCAAATCGTATAGTATATAAGATGCAAAATTTATTTCTTATTGGAGGTTACATGAAAAAGATTGTTTCGGCAGCAATGATAGGCATATTCATGGTTTTATTGGTTGGCTGCAATAATGCCGTTGTGAATGAGATGTATGATGACGACAGCAAAATTGCTCAATCGTCAGACAGCTATGCGAAGGTAGGTTCACTAAGCATTTCCGGAGAAGACGGCTTATTCATGTCTGCGGGTTCTTTTACAGGAACCGAGACTATTTGGGAGCATGAAGCCTCTGAAGACATAGAAGCGGAGATTTCATATCTGCTCTCGGTTTCCTCCGGCGGCAAGGCGAAGCTTGTCCTCATATCGCCGGACGACGAGGTCACTATAATAAACGAGAACACCGATAACAGTAGCATGAGCGAGCGTGTGACGGAAACCTTTTCGCTTAAAAAAGGCAAAAACAGAATAAAGATAGTCGGCTTTAATTCCCCGGAGCTGAAGCTTGAATTGGACGTGAAAACCTCATAAGCCGTCCTGCGAAAAATAAGCTTGACAAAATCTTTACCGGATAATATACTTAAATATAAGCTGAATATTCAAATGCTTTGACGGGAAACAAGATACTTTCGCATTTCCAAAGAGAGCCGTGTTGCTGAGAGGCGGCGTAATGCCTGGTATGTATAGCTCATCCCCGAGTTTCCGCTCTGACACGTAAGGGCGGGCGTATGGCGACGTTATCTGCCGCGGCCTTGTTAGAGGCTTTAAGGATACGGCGGTGACGCCATATCGAAAACGGGTGGTACCGCGAAATTTCGAGCATTTCGCCCCGAATGTGATTTTCACATTCGGGGCGTTTTTTCATATAACTATCAATTGCACTTAAGGAGGGCATCATGAAAAAAAGCTATCAAAAATACATTCCCTTTGAGGGCGTGAAGCTAAACAACAGAACATGGCCTGATAAAAAGATTGAGCGCGCGCCTATATGGTGCAGCGTCGATTTAAGAGACGGCAATCAGGCACTCGTCAACCCGATGAACCTTGAGCAGAAGCTTCGCTTTTTCAAGATGATATGCGACGTGGGCATCAAGGAAATCGAAGTCGGGTTTCCGTCCGCGTCGGAGACGGAATATGAAATTCTGCGCACGTTAATTGACGATAATCTCATACCTGATGACGTCACGATTCAGGTTCTTGTGCAGGCGAGGGAGCATCTCATAAGAAAAACGTTCGACGCGATAAAAGGCGCGAAAAACGTGATTGTCCATTTCTATAACTCCACCTCAACTCTCCAGCGCAAGGTCGTCTTTGAAACGGATATGCTGGGCGTTATCGGCATAGCCGTGGACGGCGCGAAGCTGATAAAAAGCCTCGCCGATGAGATGAAGAGAAGCACCGGCATGAACATCCGCTATGAATATTCGCCCGAAAGCTTCTCCGGTACAGAGACGGATAACGCCGTCTGGATTTGCAACGAGGTCATGAAAGCTCTCGGTGCGAACGAAGATGAAAAGGTTATCATAAATCTGCCGAACACGGTTGAGATGTCCACGCCGAACACATATGCCGACCAAATTGAATATTTCTGCCGCAGGCTTGAGAACAAAAAGGCTGCGATAATCAGCGTACACCCGCACAATGACAGAGGCACGGCGACGGCGGCGACAGAGCTTGCCATAATGGCCGGGGCCCAGCGCGTTGAGGGCACAATTTTCGGTAACGGTGAACGCACCGGCAACACAGACATAATGAACGTCGCGATGAATATGTTCTCGCAGGGCGTTGACCCGCTGCTTGATTTCTCTGACATCAACGCTATCCGCGATGTGTATGAGGAATGCACGAATATGAGAATTCATGAGCGCCACCCGTATGTGGGCGAGCTTGTATTCACAGCCTTCTCCGGCTCTCACCAGGATGCGATAAACAAAGGCACTGCTTTTATGCAGAAGACGAACGGCGATTTCTGGGAAATCCCGTATCTCCCGATTGACCCTGCCGACGTCGGCCGTGAATATGAGCCGATTATCCGTATAAACAGTCAGTCCGGTAAGGGCGGCGCGGCGTATGTCATGCAGCAGCACGGCTTCAGCCTGCCCAAGCAAATGCACGCCGAGTTCGGCTCGCTCGTCAAAGAGGCATGCGATAAGCTCGGCAGAGAGATTTCCCCGGAGGAAGTTCTCGCGCTGTTTAAGCATGAGTATATCGAGCTAAGCGAAGCGACGCACGAAGTGCCGGAACCCTGTAAGCTTGGCAAATACAGAATGCACGAGGAAAGGCATAACGGAGACGACGTGACCGTCGAGTTTGACGGCACGCTCATCTATCAGGGTAAGGCCACGGAGATTTCCGGAAGCGGAAACGGCCCGATAGACGCCTTCTTCAATGCACTCCACAAGGTCGGCTTTGAGAATTATGATTTCATTTCATACAGCGAGCACGCCATCGCGGCGGGTTCAGACTCAAAGGCCGTTTCGTACATCAGGCTCAAGCACAACGATAAGGAAATCTTCGGCGTGGGTATCGACAACAACATCAGCGTCGCATCGATTAAGGGTATACTCTCCGCCATAAACAGGCAGAAGATGAAGGGTATCAGAAAACAGAACGGAGCTAAATCATGAATATAAACAATGAGAAAGCCTATAAAATCACCGTGCTGAGCGGCGACGGCATAGGCCCTGAAATCACGGAGGAGGCCGAGCGAATCCTCCGCGCCGTATCCACCAAGCATTTTACGGACATGGATTTCGACTACGCCCTCATCGGCGGCGAGGCAATTGATGCAACGGGCGAGCCTCTGCCGGCGGAAACCATCGCGAAATGCAAGGCGGCAGATTCCATTCTGCTCGGCGCGGTCGGCGGCCCCAAATGGGATAATTTGGCGGGAGAAATGCGCCCCGAAGCGGGCTTGCTCGCCATCAGAAAGGCACTGGGGCTGTATGCCAACCTTCGCCCCGCGGTGATTTTCCCCGCGCTGAAAAGCGCCTCGCCGCTGAAGGCGGAAATCATCGGTGATAATTTAGACGTCATGATAGTTCGCGAATTGACCGGCGGTATCTATTTTGGCAAGCACGGCACAATGACTGAAAATGGCATTGAGTATACCTTCGACACCGAAATGTACTGCGTAAATGAGGTGGAGCGCATTGCGCGCACGGCATTTGAGCTTGCGCAAAAGCGCGGGAAAAAGCTTTGCAGCGTGGACAAGGCAAATGTTCTTGAAAGCTCGAGAATGTGGCGGAAAACCATCGAAGCGGTATCGGAAGAGTATAAAGACGTCGAGCTTACATATATGTACGTTGATAACTGCGCGATGCAGCTTGTGCGAAACCCCGCGCAGTTTGATGTGATTGTCACCTCGAATATGTTTGGTGACATTCTCTCCGACGAGGCCTCAATGATAAGCGGTTCAATCGGAATGCTTGCCTCGGCGAGCCTGGGAGAAACCTCGCTCGGCCTGTATGAGCCGATTCACGGCTCCGCGCCTGACATAGCCGGGCAGAATATCGCTAACCCATTGGCCGCGATTCTCTCCGCCGCCATGATGTGCCGTTATTCGCTTGAGTTACCTGTGTTTGCGGATGAAATTGAGGCAGCCGTCAGGGCGGCCCTTGAAATCGCGGCGACGAAGGACATATACCTTGAGGGTGCGGGCAAGAGGCTCGTCTCGTGCAGTGAAATGGGCGACATTGTAGAGCGGCTGATAATCGAGAGCAAATGAATTGTTTTTCTCCTGCGACGGTGATATAATAACCTCACTATACTTCATTATATTGGAGGAAAACTGATGGGCAATTATGAAAGCGCCATGGGCATCATGGAGGAGAGATTCGGCAAAGACAGCTTTATAGCAGTAGCCACAACCGACGGCACGCGGCTGTATAACCGCATGGTAGACGCTTATTACGAAAACGGAGCGTTTTACGTCACTACCCACACACTCTCAAGCAAGATGGTGCAAATCGAGCAAAACCCAGAGGTCGCCGTTTGTGCGGTTGACTGGTTCAGCGGTCACGGTAAAGGCAAGAACCTCGGCTGGGTGCTGGAACCGCAAAATGCCGAAATCAGACTGAAGCTGCGCGCCGCCTTTTCTGAATGGTATGATTTCGCGAATAATGAGCATGACAAAAACTGCTGCATTCTTGAGATTCGCCTCACAGACGGGATGCTGATAAAAGACCATCACGCCGTGCGATATCAGATTGATTTTACAGCTAAAACAGCGCTGTTAAGCGAGAACGGCGGCGAGTTCAAGTAAGTGGCCTGCAAACAGGATAAAACAGCCCCTCATATGAGGGGCTGTTTTATGAAAACTAATTCGATATTATGACAACGAAATTATGAAAACTATATATTGAGAGAAATCTTGAATTATCGATAAAATGTTTAAAATTATGAAATGTAATTATGAGTTATGAAAACAATATTATGTCAACTATATTCTTCTCAATTCAATCTCTCTCTTCACCCTTCATTCGCTTTCTCTCGTCATCAAAGCTCGCTCTTTCAGCTCATAATCCACAGCGGATTGCAATACACCGCGCTGGTCTCTCCGGCAATCATACCGTACCCGAAGCTTCGTGAAGCCCAGCTTCTCATAAACATGCTGCGCACGCTTGTTATCAAGATTCGTGTCAAGAATTATGCGCTCAAAGTTCAGTTCATCAAACAGATAGCTTATCAGCATACGAAGCAGCTTGGTGCCGTGGCCTTTTTCCTGCTTCTCAAATTCGCAAATCTTTATGCCGATTTCATCCGTGCGTCCATCGACATTCCTGCAGCTCATCTCACCAACAGCACAGAATGAATTTCTATTATCAGGCGGCGTCCGGCATCGTCGGTATCAGTCAGTATCTGCTCCGCGATTTCCCCGTCGGTTATACTCAGCCCATCGGGAAAGCCCGCGTGTGCCATAACCTTGCCGCCGCGCCACCATTTGCCGAGTATGGCCGCGTCAGCAGCAACCGCACTGCGTATAACTAAATTATCATTTTGAAGATGCATCGCCAATTTCCTTTGCTTCGCTGTCGAGTCTCCTTCGCTCGCCTGCGAAGCTGTAATAATCCGGCTTCATGTCGTAATAAATCTCAAGCCCGAACTGACCGTCTTTGATGACGTCATCGAACAGCTCGGCGTTCATGCAGTAATGGTTGTCCGCCGGATTATGCCAAAAGAGCGTGCTCCCGCATACAGAGCAGAAGCCGCGCTCGACCTCCTCGTCGTGATAGATGGTGATGGCGTCTTCGCCTCGAACAAACTCCACGTTTTCCTTCGGCCCCGGATCGATGGACAGCACGGGGCCGGAGTTCATGCGGCGGCAAGTGTCGCAATGGCAGGTGTAGACGAAGTCCCCGTACTCCTTAACGACGATCTCGACCGCGCCGCACACGCAATGCCCTTGGATATTATACATTTTTTGTCCTCCTTCACAGTTCGTCGATATAGCTGACGGAAGCCCCTTACCCTGATCGTATATTTCTCGCTTTTAAGCATGCTTATCATGTCGTCCAGATTGGGATAAACGGCGTCGGAGTCGTCTGAAACAGCCTCCAGCCGCTTCAGGAAGTCATACATCTTCGGAGTCTCTTTGCCGCTTAAGGCTGCAAACATCCCGGCGACGTCCATTACTGCTTTACCGTAGAAAGGCAGAACGGGTGGCCCGCCGGGTCGAAGAACACCGTGGAGGTGTCGAAGTACTGCTCGGGGGCCTTTGTCGCGCCGCATTTTATCGCGTGCGCCTCCCCTGCCGCCAAGTCCTCCACATAAAAGTCGATATGCGCCATCTGCT
>DBCZ01000063.1 GCA_002293315.1 Ruminococcaceae bacterium UBA945 | reverse complement strand
ACTCTTCATTGACAAACCTACAATTTCACGGATTATTTCTGCCTTATCACCTTGAATGAAACGTGCTCAAGGTATATAATTTACTGTATCACATCAGAAAGTGAGAAAGAAATGAAATTTACAGCAATTGTAGTAGCGGCGGGCAGCGGGAGCCGCATGTGCGGGCAGAATAAAATTACTGCGAAAATCGGCGGCGTGCCGGTAATTCTCCGAAGCGTCATTCCGTTCCTCAACGCAGCGGAGATAAATGAAATCATCGTTGTGTGCAGAGACAGTGAGCTTGAGATAATCAGGGATATACTCTCGGGCTTCTCGGCCGAGAGCAAGCCGATACGCTTTGTTTTGGGCGGCGAGACGCGCCAGGAATCCGTGTCAAACGGGGTGAATGCCGCCAAAGACGCCGATTATGTCATCATACATGACGGTGCGCGACCGTTCGTGTCACCTGAAAGCATAATCGCAGTATGCAAAGACGCCGTTGAATACGGTGCCGCAGCGCTTGCCGTGCCGTTGAAGGACACTGTGAAGGAGATAGATGAACGCGGCTTCGTCGTGAGCACACCGCTGAGGGAGCGCCTCATGAGCGTGCAAACTCCGCAGGTGTTCGCGGCGGGCTTATATATGAAAGCGCTGAAGAAAGCGGAGGAGCAGAATAGAAGCTTCACCGATGACTGCCAGCTCATCGAGAACCTCGGAGAACGGGTTTTCCTCACGACGGGAGATTACAGCAATATAAAAATCACGACGCCGGGGGATTTTGAGCTCGCGGAATTTTTATTGAGCGGAGGAGGCAAAGCATGAGAGTGGGAACAGGCTATGACGTTCACAGGCTTGCCGCCGGGCGGCGCTTGGTTCTCGGCGGGGTTGAGATTCCGCATGAAAAGGGGCTTCTGGGGCATTCTGACGCCGATGTGCTTATTCACGCGATAGCGGATTCTCTGCTGGGCGCGGCCGCGCTCGGAGACATCGGCATGCTGTTTCCGGATACCGATGAAGCCTATAAAAACGCAGACAGTCTGCTGCTTCTGCGTGAGGTGGCGGAGAGGCTGAATGCCGCCGGATTTATAATCACAAACATTGATTCCACAATAATTGCTCAGCAGCCTAAGCTCGCGCCGCATATCCCGCAAATGCGGGAGAATATCGCAAAAGCCTGCGGCATAGACGTGAGCCTTTGCAGCGTAAAGGCCACAACCGAAGAGGGCATGGGCTTTACGGGTGCACTTGAAGGAATTGCGGCTCAGGCAATTTGCCTTATAGAAGAAGATGTCTGAAAATCATGTGAAGATTGGCAGAAACGCTTTATATGTTTTGGATTTTATGATACAATTAAATAAAATGGAGGAGAATGCGCAGAGCCGCATTTTTCTTTGAGAACAAGTGTAAGATAAATGAGGAGTTTGTTTTGTAAGGATGGTGAAAAATGGAAGTTATAATGAGCTATATCACGAACTTCGGCAATAATCTGGTTGCCGCGGCGCGTAGTATCGGCTTTAAGGACATCATCGACATCTTGATGGTCACCTTCTTGATTTATCAGCTTATAAAGCTGATAAGGGAGACGAGGGCCGGGCAGCTCGTGAAAGGGCTTCTGCTCTTGGTAGTGGCTTATCTTGCATCAAATCTTTTCGATTTGAAAATGATAAACGAGATTTTCCGGTATGTCTTCCAATACGGTCTCATTGTTCTCATCATCATCTTCCAGCCGGAGATACGCGGCGCACTTGAACAGGTGGGAAGAAGTAATGTTGGCAAGTCTCTGTCCGGCGCGTTCGGCGGCGGTGATATTCTTGCGCGCACGGAGATGGGAAAGGTGATTGACTGCGTCACAGAATCTGCGATGTATCTCCAGCAGCTTAAGATGGGCGCGCTGATTATCTTTGAGCGGAAGACGAACCTCGGCGAGATAATCGCGACGGGCACGATGATAGACGCCACGCCGACGTCAGAGATCCTGAGCAATATTTTCTTCAATAAGGCGCCCTTGCATGACGGTGCGGCTGTGATTCGCAACGCGAAAATCGCGGCGGCGGGCTGCATTCTGCCGCTGACGAAAAAGGATAACATCAATTCCTCGCTCGGCACAAGGCACAGGGCGGCAATCGGCATAAGTGAAGAGACAGACGCCGTGGCGGTGGTGGTCTCGGAGGAAACGGGGCATATTTCCATCGCAGTGAACGGCGTGCTTCACCGTGACTATAACAGAATCACGCTGCGTGAGGCGCTTGTGGAGTATCTCATCGGAAGCGACACCGCCCAAAAGGAATCTCTGCCCAAGAGGGTGTTTCGCAGGCTGGGCTTTAACTCCAGGGAGAGGAGGGGCGAAGATGGACAACATGAATAATCAGAATAAATTTGATGAACAGCCGGAGCGCAGAAGGTTTTCACTGCGCGGGCTCTTCTACAACAACACCTTCGTGCTTCTTTTCTCGCTTGTCTGCTCTGTTTTGGCATGGTTCTTCGTCACCACTGCGGACACGACCAGCCAGTCAACGAGGACGATAGCCGATGTGCCGGTTGAGATTGAGCTGTCTGACGAAGCTGTGTCAGACCGCCTCAAGGTTTTCAGTCTCACACACGACACGGCTGATGTGACTGTGACAGGCAGCAGTCTGGTGATAAACAAGCTCACAAACTCTGACTTGCGCGTTATCGGCACCTACTGGCCTGATTCCACAAAGGTTTCCAGCACCGGTCTTCGTAAGGAGACGGTTGAGCTGAAAGCACAGAAGGCAGGCGGAGAGCTGATGGATTATAATATCACCGCAATTTCGCCCGAGGAGATAACGATAGAGGTTGACAGGGTTCTGGAGATCACGCTGCCTATTGAAACGGAGATTTCCTTCACGAGCGAATCAGGCTATTCCGCGGGTGAGCCGATTCTTTCGGACACGAGCCTTACAATCAGCGGGCCGGAATCGGCCGTGAATAGAATCAGCCGCGTGGTGGCGACATATGAATTCGACGCGCCGCTCAACAACGAGCAGCGATTCTCCGCCGGCCTCAAGCTATATGACCAGGACGGCATGGAGATTAAGGACTCTGAAAGCCAGCATATCAGCCTCAACATAGACAGGGTTGAGGTGGTTATACCTGTATTAATCAAGAAAACCGTTCAGCTTGCGGCAAATGTAATCAATGCGCCGCAGGGCTTCGCGGATAACCGGGTTCACATCACTCCGGGGACGATTGACATAGCAGGCACGGAGGAAGACCTCGCCGGAATTGAGACTATCACATTGTCCGAGGCGATTGATTTCTCCGAGGTAACGGCGAGCAATTTCACGTTTGAACGTGCGATTCCCATACCGGCGGGCATAAGGAACTTGAGCACGGTTGAAGTGGCGGAGGTGGAAATTGATTTGGCGGGCTTCAAGGCCGCGAGCATCCAAACTCCCAATATCAAGGTGAGCAATGCTCCCGCCGGCATGAACGTGGAGGTTATCACGCGGATGCTCACGATCAGCATAATGGGCTCTGAAGCGCAGATAGGCAAGCTGACAGGAGAGAATATTTACTGCACGCTGGACATGACAGGCAGGGGAGATTTGATGGGAGACGTAGAGCTGCCGGTGAGCGTTATGATAAGCGGGGCAGACAGCTGCTGGGCCGTGGGCAAATATACGGTCAATGTGACAATCAGCGAGGCGGTGGCGGTAAATGCTCAGCTGGATTACCTGAGCTCGGGGCTGAGCTCAGCCACGGGCGCGGAAGAATAATTGGAGAAAAAATGGACGTAAGAGTAGGCGATGTGTTAAGAATGAAAAAGCCGCACCCCTGCGGAGGATATGAATTTGATGTCCTCCGCTCGGGCATGGATTTCAGAATAAAGTGCAAGACCTGCGGGCATGAGGTGATGGTGCCGCGCCATAAGTGCGAGCGCAACATCAAGAAGATAATCCGCGAGGGTGAATCATAGCCTTCAGTTTTATTCACATCAAAATAAAACTGAAGGAGAAGTAAAATGTTTGAAAACATACAGGTATTTGAAGACCGCTATGAAGAGCTGAATTTGAAGCTTTATGACCCCACGGTGATAGCGGACAGAGAGACATATGCCCGCCTGATGAAGGAGCATAAAGACATCACACCGGTTGTGGAGTGCTATCGCGAGTATAAGAGCCTTGCTGAGGCAATCAGGCAGGCAAAGGAGCTTCTCGATGAGCCGGGTGCGGAGCGTGAGCTGCGCGACATGGCCGCCGAGGAGATAAAGAATGCTTCGATGAAGCTTGCGCAGGCGGAGGAAGAACTGAAGCTTTTGCTGCTGCCCAAAGACCCGAACGACGGGAAAAACGTCATCATGGAGATACGCGGCGGCACGGGCGGAGAAGAGGCGGCGCTTTTCGCGGGGGTTCTGTTCAGAATGTATTCGATGTATGCTGAGCGGAGCAACTGGAAGATAGAGATCAACAATGAGAACGAGACGGAGCTTGGCGGCTACAAGGAAATCGGCTTCACGATAATCGGCGAGGGTGCGTACTCAAAGCTGAAATTTGAAAGCGGCGCGCACCGCGTTCAGCGTGTGCCGGAGACGGAGACGCAGGGGCGAATTCACACCTCGGCGGCAACGGTCGCCGTTTTGCCGGAGGCTGAGGAAGTGGACGTGGAAATCAACCCGAGCGACTTGCGCATCGACACGTTCCGCTCAAGCGGGGCGGGCGGCCAGCACATCAATAAAACCTCTTCGGCGATAAGAATCACGCATATCCCGACGGGCATGGTCGTGGAATGTCAGGACGAGAGAAGCCAGCTTAAAAATAAGGACAAGGCGATGAGGGTTTTGCGCTCGCGTCTTTTGCAGCAGGAAATCGACAGAGCCGGCGAGGAGCTCGCGAACGAGCGCAGGCTGCAGGTGGGCTCGGGCGACAGGTCGGAGAGAATCAGAACATATAACTATCCGCAGAACCGCGTGACAGACCATCGAATAGGCCTCACGCTCTATAAGCTTGAGGAAATTCTCAACGGCAATCTTGATGAGCTGATTGACGCGCTGATTACCGCGGACAGAGCGGATAAAATGAAGGAAAGCAGCTGAGCTTTTTCAGCGAGGGAATAAATGGAAACCTTGATACTCAAAACCACAGAGGCCGACATCGCGGCGGCCGGAGAGATACTTAAATCCGGCGGCCTTGTCGCTTTGCCGACCGAAACAGTTTACGGGCTGGCGGCAAATGCCTTCGATACGCAGGCCGTCAGGCGTATCTATGAGGTGAAGGGCAGACCGTCAGACAATCCGTTAATCGTGCATATCGCAGATTTAGAAGCGCTGCCGTCTTTGGTGAGCGAGCTTCCCAAATCTGCTGAGAAGCTTGCGGCGGCATTTTGGCCGGGGCCGCTGACGATGATCCTCAATAAAGCGGACATTATTCCCGACGCCGCCAGCGGCGGCTTGGATTCCGTTGCGATAAGATTCCCCGAAAATAAGACTGCGCGGGAGATAATCCGGGCGGCGGGGCTTCCTCTGGCCGCGCCGAGCGCGAACCTTTCCGGCAAGCCCAGCCCGACGACATTTGAGCATGTTTTCGAGGACATGAACGGCAAGGTGGAGGCGATTGTCGAGGGAGAAAGCTGCAACGTCGGTGTTGAAAGCACGATTATCAGCCTCATCGGCAAGAAACCGAGGCTTCTGCGCCCGGGCGGAATCACCGTTGATGAGCTGGAGAGCGTAATAGGTGAAATTGAGATAGACAGCGCAGTATTAGAGCGCATGGACGAGCGCGGCAAGGTTCGTTCGCCCGGCATGAAATATAAGCATTACTGCCCGAAGGCCGACATCACGATTATTGACTCATCACCTCAGGAGTTCGTTGAATATGCAAATGAGCGCGGCGTTTTCGCGCTTTGCTTTGATGAGGACGAGGCCGAGCTGAAAATCCCTCACATTTCCTATGGACCGCGGTATGATTCAAGAGAGCAGGCAAGAAGGCTTTTCTCCGCGCTTCACAGGCTCGATGAAGAGCAGGCCGGGCAGGTCTTCGCGCGGATTCCGAAGCGCACTGGCGTGGGTCTGGCAGTGTATAACCGCTTGGTGCGCGCGGCGGGCTTCAAGGTGCAAAACCCTGCGGGCAGGCTGATAATCGGGCTTACGGGCAGCACGGGCGCGGGGAAGACGACTGTCTCCGCGGAGATGGAGAATCAGGGCTGCATTTCGATAGACTGTGACTGGATTAGCCGCTCGCCCGGCGTATATGACGGAGAGTGTATCAAAGAGCTGCAAGCGGTGTTCGGAGATGACATCGTTACGCGAGGAATGCTTGACAGAGCCCTGCTTGCCAAGCGCGCCTTTGTAAATAAGGAGAACTCTGAAAAGCTTAACAGCATCACTCATCCGCGCATCCTCAAAAAGGTGCGTGAGGAGATAGAGCACGCGGAAAAGGCGGGCTACGGGTTGATTATTGTGGATGCGCCGACGCTGTTTGAAGCCGGCTTTGATAAGATGTGTGCGAGAATCATCGCAGTCACCGCGCCGGAGGACGTGCGCATGAAGAGAATCATTTTCCGCGACAGGCTCACCGAAGAAGAGGCGGCGACACGCATGAATGCACAGCCTAAAAATGAATTCTATGAGAGCCGCGCGGATTACAAGATAGACGGCACGCTCGGAATATCGGAGTATGAGAGAATCCTCGCGCCGATTGTAGAGGAGCTGAATAAATCTTTGGACGGCGAAAAGCTATGAAGAGAAAAGGCTGCCTTTCTTTTTTAACCGTGCTGGTGCTGCTTGTGCTCGCGGCGGGGATATATGTGCTTGCCGTAGGACCGGGGAAGCTGAGCATTCCGTTGAAAATAGTGTATCAGAAGCCGCATGAGGAGCTTGTGAAAGCAGAGGCGGCACGTTATAGTCTTGACGAAAACCTCATTTACGCGATTATGAAAGCCGAAAGCGGTTTTGATGAGAACGCTTTGTCGCCCGCGGGCGCAAAGGGCCTGATGCAGATTACCGACGATACGTTTGAATGGGTGAACTCCAAGCATTAGCCATTATCCGCCTCGCCCGATGTTTTCGCCCCGGCGGATAATATCCACACGGGTGCGGGGCTTTTGCGGATACTGAAGGATGAATTTGACGATGACAACGCGGTGCTTGCGGCTTATAACGCGGGCATAGGCAACGTGGCAGAGTGGCTTAAGGAGCCGGAAATATCCGCTGACGGAATCCATCTTGATATAGAAGCAATTCCCTTTCCCGAAACCCGCCATTATGTAAAAAGAGTGTTGGATAATTACAAAACTTATGCTAAACTGTATAGTGAAACAGAAGACTAGCATACATTAAATAATAAAGGAGATTATTATGGCAAAGAACACAAAGACGGCAAAGCCAACAGACAAGGAGCTTCTGCTTGAGCGCAGAAACGGCTTTTTGCGCCTTTCGGATGCAGAGGTGAAGAAGGCGTTCAAATTCGCCGAGGGCTACAAAGCTTTCCTGAACGCCGCAAAAACAGAGCGAGAGAGCGTGACCTTCACGATAGAGAAGGCGAAGGCGGCGGGCTTCACGGAGTTCAGCCCCAAAAAGAAGTATCAGGCCGGCGACAAAGTGTATTACAACAACAGGAATAAATCCATTTGCCTGGCGGTTATCGGCAAGAACGGCAGCAGGGACGGCGTGCGAATCTCCGCCGCCCATATCGATAGCCCGCGCATTGACTTGAAGCCAATTCCGCTTTATGAGGCGAACGAGCAGGCACTGCTCAAAACGCACTATTACGGCGGCGTGAAGAAGTATCAGTGGACGACGATTCCGCTTTCCATGCACGGCAAAATCGTGCGCGCGGACGGCAGCGAGCTGGAAATCTGCATTGGCGAGCAGCCCGGGGAGCCGCAGTTCTGCATAAGCGATATTCTCCCGCACCTAGGCAAAGACCAGATGGTGAAGAAGCTCGGAGAAGCGTTCACAGGCGAAGACCTAAATGTCATTGCGGGCAGTATGCCGGCCTCAAAGGAGAAGGCCGAGAACACTTATAAGCTCAATGTTCTGCGCCTGCTCAATGATAAGTACGGCATAGTGGAAGAAGATTTGATTTCGGCTGAAATTGAGCTTGTCCCCGCGTTCAGGGCGGAGGACGTCGGCTTTGACAGAAGCCTGATAGGCGCTTACGGCCACGACGACAGGGTTTGCGCGTACCCCTCTCTTGAAGCAATCTTCAATTGCAAAACCCCGAAGAGCACGGCAATCGTCGTACTCGCCGACAAAGAGGAAATAGGCTCTTACGGCAACACGGGTCTCGGCGCGGATTATCTGCGTTTCTTCATTGAGGATTTGGCCGCGATTGACGGCGTGCCCGCGCGCCATGTGCTTACGAAAACAAAGTGCCTCTCGGCAGACGTCACCGCCGCGTATGACCCGACTTATGCCGCAGCTTACGAAGCGGGCAATTCCTGCTTCATCAACCACGGCATTGGCATGTCAAAATACTCCGGCGGCCGCGGAAAGAGCGGCGGAAACGACGCCTCGGCGGAGTTCATCGGCGAAATCAGGAATCTCTTCAACAAGCATGATGTGCTTTGGCAGATAGGCGAGCTCGGAAAGGTTGACCAGGGCGGCGGAGGAACTGTTGCAACCGAGGTGGCCGTGATGAATATGGACGTCGTTGACGTCGGTGTGCCGGTGCTTTCCATGCACGCACCGTGGGAGGTCGTCTCCAAGCTCGATGTTTACAGCACGTATAAAGCCGTAAAGGTTTTCTTTGAAGAATAGTAAGAACAGTTGACAGTGGATAGTTGACAGTGGATAATTGAGGTTGTGCTTCACACAATATAATGCTCAAAGAAAAGCGCAGAAGAATTCTCTTACGAGAATCACCTTCTGCGTTTTTTTGCAATTGACTTTGTACTTAAAAATTGCGCGAAGCGCCACATTAACTATCCATTACGCACTTCGTGCGGCGCTACGCTTACTTCGTGCGGCGCTACGCT
>DBCZ01000088.1:28980-44024 GCA_002293315.1 Ruminococcaceae bacterium UBA945 | reverse complement strand
ACTCTTCTATTGTAATCCTACACCGCAGAGAGTACACGATGGACGACCAATATTGACATTACTCGGCTTTTATGATATAATTATCTTCCGAGCGTTTTCAAAACAACGCCGTTTCCTGTCCATAAAATGGGCCGGAAGCGGTCGTTTGCAGTAAAACTAAGGTGTTAAGCTCGAATGCTTTACAGCTATGCAGAGTAGGCGGGCAAACATACAAATATTAACGAAAGGAGAAAAACATGCCAACCTTTAATCAATTGGTTCACAGCGGACGTCAGGCCTCGGAGAGCAAACACAAGACCCCGGCACTGCTGAAGGGCTGGAATTCCATCAAGAGAGAGCAAATCGACAAGAATTCTCCCCAGAAGCGCGGTGTTTGCACAACGGTTAAAACTGTCACGCCGAAGAAGCCGAACTCAGCCCTCAGAAAAGTGGCGAGAGTCAGGCTTTCAAACGGAATAGAAGTCACGGCTTATATTCCCGGCGTAGGCCACAATCTTCAAGAGCACAGCGTCGTCATGATTCGCGGCGGAAGGGTGCGTGACCTCCCGGGAACGCGCTATCACATCATTCGCGGCACGCTTGACGCGCAGGGCGTTGCGAAGAGAATGCAGGCCAGGTCGAAATACGGCGCCAAGAGGCCGAAGGCGGGTGCAAAGGCCGAATAAGCCTATTGACCCAAAACGCAAATTGACAAAGATTCTATAGCGGAATGGTATGTTTTTCTTCAAGATAACAGCCTTTCTTGCCAAGCGGAAGTTTGTCACTTTCGAGTACCTATGAATTCATCATTTTTAATGAAGGAGGGAAGATTATGCCAAGGAGAGGCAATGTGGCAAAACGTGATGTTTTGCCGGATCCCGTGTACAATTCAAAGCTTGTCACACGCCTTGTCAACAGCATTATGCTTGACGGAAAAAAGGGTGTGGCGCAGAAAATCGTTTACGGTGCATTTGACATCGTTCACGAGAAATCAGGAAAAGATGCTCTCGAATGCTTTGAGCAGGCAATGGAAAATGTTATGCCCAGCTTAGAGGTCAAGGCTCGCCGTGTCGGCGGCGCGAACTATCAGGTGCCTATTGAAGTGCGCCCGGAAAGACGCCAGACACTCGGCCTGCGCTGGTTGACAAGCTATTCCAGAGCGCGTTCTGAAAGAACAATGAGAGAAAGACTTGCTGGCGAAATCCTTGATGCAATGAATGGCTCAGGCGGAGCGGCAAAGAGACGTGAAGACACGCACAGAATGGCAGATGCCAACAGAGCGTTCGCAAACTTCCGTTGGTAGTAGTTGACGCATTGCGAAGCAATTCGTCGACAACCCGAGCGTTCTCAGCGAGGGCATAAGCAGTTTTGTTCATTATGGCAAGCCGCCCCGCATTGCGAAGCAATACGTCGACAACCCGAGCGTTCTCAGCGAGGGCATAAGCAGCTTTGTTTATTATGACAAGCCGCCCCGCATTGCAACGCAATACGTCAACTACATTGCAGTCAATAAAATTTGGAGGAATTTATGTCCAGACAAGTACCACTGGAACTTACAAGAAACATAGGCATTATGGCTCACATCGACGCCGGAAAGACGACGACGACCGAGCGTATCCTGTTCTACACTGGAATCAACTATAAAATCGGAGAGACGCATGACGGCGCCGCCACAATGGACTGGATGGAGCAGGAGCAGGAGAGGGGCATCACAATCACCTCTGCGGCTACCACCTGCTTCTGGAAGGACAAGAACGGCAACGATAACCGCGTCAATATCATCGACACTCCCGGTCACGTTGATTTCACGGTAGAGGTCGAGCGTTCGCTTCGTGTTCTCGACGGCTCTGTTACGGTTTTCTGCGCCAAGGGCGGCGTTGAACCGCAGAGTGAGACAGTGTGGCGTCAGGCGGAGGAATACGGTGTTCCGCGCATGGCGTATATCAATAAGATGGATATCATGGGCGCCGATTTTTATCGCGTCGTCCAGATGATGAAGGATCGCCTCAAGTGCAACGCGGTTCCGCTTCAGCTTCCCATTGGAAGCGAAGAGTCCTTCAAGGGTATGATTGACCTCATCGAGATGCAGGCATATATCTATAAGGATGACCTCGGCAAGGATATAAGCGTTGAGGAGATTCCCGCCGATATGCTCGATAAAGCGCAGGAATACCGCGCGGCGCTCGTTGAGAACGTAGCCGAGCAGGACGATGTTTTGCTTGACAAATATCTCGGCGGCGAAGAGCTGACAATTGATGAGATTAAGGCCTGCATAAGAAAGGCGACAATCGCAAACCAGATGGTGCCGGTGCTTTGCGGCACGTCTTATAAGAATAAGGGTGTGCAGAAGCTGCTTGACGCAATCGTCGAGTATATGCCCTCGCCGCTTGATATTCCTCCGATTAAGGGCATAAACCCCAATACGGAGGCAGAAGATGTGAGAGAATCCTCAGACGACGCGCCGTTCTCGGCGTTGGCATTCAAGATTGCCACAGACCCGTTCGTGGGCAAGCTCACGTTCTTCCGTGTGTATTCAGGCTCGTTGAAGTCCGGCTCAACCGTCTATAACTCGGTTAAGGATAACAATGAGAGAATCGGAAGAATCGTGCAGATGCACGCGAATCACCGTCAAGACATCGATATCGTTTATTCGGGCGACATCGCCGCCGCAGTCGGCCTCAAGACCGTTACTACGGGCGACACGCTTTGCGATGAGAGAAAGCCGATAGTCCTTGAATCAATGGAGTTCCCTGAGCCGGTTATCCGCGTCGCCATCGAGCCTAAGACCAAGGCGGGCCAGGAGAAGATGGGCATTGCTTTGGCGAAGCTCGCCGAGGAAGACCCGACCTTCAAGGCCTACACAGACGAGGAAACAGGCCAGACGATAATCGCCGGAATGGGCGAGCTGCACCTCGAAATCATCGTTGACCGCTTGCTCCGCGAATTCAAGGTCGAGGCGAATGTCGGTAAGCCGCAAGTTGCGTATAAAGAGACAATCCGCAAGAACAGCGAATCAGATACGAAGTATGCTCGCCAGTCAGGCGGTAAGGGACAATACGGCCATGTTAAGATTCGCATTGAGCCGAATCCGGATAAGGGCTATGAGTTTGTCAATTCTATCGTCGGCGGAACTATTCCGAAGGAATATATCCCCGCGGTTGACCAGGGAATTCAAGGCGCGATGCTCTCGGGCGTGCTTGCCGGATATAATATGGTTGACGTGAAGGTTACGTTGTATGACGGCTCATATCATGAGGTAGACTCATCCGAAATGGCATTCAAAATCGCCGGCTCAATGGCTTTCAAAGAGGCCGCGAGAAAGGCTGACCCGGTTCTCCTTGAGCCGATTATGAAGGTCACGGTCATCACGCCGGAGGAATACATGGGCGATGTCATCGGAGACTTGAACGGCCGCCGCGGAATGATTCTCGGCATGGACGCTCTTCCGGGCGCTCAGCAGGTGAACAGCGAAGTGCCGCTTTCGGAGATGTTCGGCTATGCCACGGATATGCGCTCTAAAACGCAGGGCAGAGGCCAGTATACGATGGAGCCGGCACGTTATGCCGAAGTTCCGAAATCCGTTTCAGAGGCCATCATCAGCTCAAGAGGCAAAAAGGACTAATTCACAAAATAAACTTGATTTTTTAACATATCTTTGTTATGATATGCTTTGAAATCCGAAAATAATTTTTTACAGAATAAAAGGGGGAAACTTCCAATGGGAAAGGCAAAATTTGAACGCAGCAAACCGCATGTTAACATCGGTACGATTGGTCACGTTGACCACGGAAAAACCACGCTTACAGCGGCTATCACCAAGGTTCTCAATATCGAAGGGGAAGCCGATTATATGGATTATGCTTCCATAGACAAGGCACCTGAAGAGAGAGAACGCGGAATCACAATCAACACAGCACACGTTGAATACGAGACAGACGCGCGCCACTATGCGCACGTTGACTGCCCCGGTCACGCTGACTATGTTAAGAACATGATTACGGGAGCGGCGCAGATGGATGGTGCTATCCTCGTTGTTTCAGCTGCTGACGGCCCGATGCCGCAGACAAGAGAGCACATTGTTCTCGCGCGTCAGGTTGGCGTGCCTCACATCGTGGTTTTCATGAATAAGTGCGACCAGGTTGACGATGCAGAGCTTCTTGACCTCGTCGAGATGGAAATTCGTGACCTCCTCAGCGAGTATGACTTCCCGGGCGATGATACGCCTGTTATCCGCGGTTCGGCCTTGAAGGTTCTTGAGTCTGCGGCTACAGAGTCTTCTGTGCCGGAGTATAAGTGCATTCACGAGCTCATGCACGCGGTTGACGAGTTCATTCCCACACCGGAGAGAAAGAGCGATATGCCTTTCCTCATGCCTGTTGAAGACACCATGACCATCTCCGGCCGCGGAACAGTTGCAACCGGCAGAGTGGAAAGAGGACGCCTCAACGCAGGCGACGAGGTTGAGCTTGTCGGTCTCACCGAAGAGCTCAGAAAGATCGTCGTCACAAGCATGGAGATGTTCCGCAAAACTCTTGATTACGCTGAGGCAGGCGACAACGTCGGCGCGCTTCTCCGTGGTGTTCAGAGAGACGAGATTGAGCGCGGCCAGGTTCTGGCTAAGCCCGGCTCAATTAAGCCGCACACGAAGTTTAAGGGCTCTGTCTACATCCTTTCCAAGGATGAGGGCGGCCGTCACACACCTTTCTTCAACAACTATCGTCCGCAGTTCTATTTCAGAACAACAGACGTTACAGGCGTGGTTTCTCTTCCTGATGGAACAGAAATGTGCATGCCCGGCGACAACGTAGAAATGAGCGTTGAGCTCATCACACCTATCGCCATTGAAGAGGGTCTTCGTTTCGCTATCCGCGAGGGCGGACGCACAGTCGGTTCAGGCGTCGTTTCAGGCATCAACTAAGCAAAAACATTTACACCCATCACAAGCTTCGCATGTGATGGGTGTTTTTTTCTTGCACTTTTATCTGTGCTCTGCTATAATATACTCAACAATTGAATATTGCTCATCAAGAGTGGCGGAGGGACAGGCCCTGTGAAGCCCGGCAACCAGACGATTGCGTAGAAGACGCAATTGTCGGGTGCTAAATCCTGCGGTGTTAACCGGAAGATGAGGTTTGTATAATCCTCTCTTATGGGAGGATTTTTTAAGTGCAATTTTCGAATAACAAGGAGGCAAAGCATGAAATTATTCACATCAGAGTCAGTAACGGAGGGACACCCGGATAAAATCTGTGACCAAATCTCAGACGCGGTTCTGGATGCGATTCTCGAGCTGGACAAAAAAGCGCATGTCGCCTGTGAAACGACGGCAACCACCGGGCAAATCCATATCATGGGAGAGATAACCACGGACTGCTACGTCGATATTCAGGCAATCGTGCGCGGTGTGGTGAATTCCATCGGGTACAATAATCCCGCGCTCGGCTTTGACGGCAACTCCTGCGCCGTCACAATTTCAATTGACAGTCAGTCGCCCGACATAGCGATGGGCGTGAACGAGTCGCTTGAAACGAAGGACGGCGATAAAGAGCAGGAAAGCAATATCGGTGCGGGCGACCAAGGCATGATGTTCGGTTTTGCCTGCGATGAGACCGAGGAGCTCATGCCGCTGGCGATTTCACTTTCACATAAACTCGCAAAGCAGCTTGCCAGGGTGAGAAAAGATGCCACACTGCCGTATCTCCGCCCGGACGGAAAAACGCAGGTGACGGTGGAATATGACGGAGACGCAGTTAAAAGAATCGACGCAATCGTAATTTCCACACAGCACAATGAGGAGGTTTCGCCCGGGCAAATCAGAGCAGACTTGCTTGAAAAAGTGGTAAGACCCATCATTCCTGCAAGCTTGCTTGACGCAAATACGAAGTTCTATATCAACCCGACCGGGCGCTTCGTCATAGGCGGGCCCGCCGGAGACAGCGGCCTCACAGGCAGAAAAATCATTGTGGATACATACGGCGGATACGGGCGTCACGGCGGCGGCGCTTTTTCGGGCAAAGACCCGACGAAGGTAGACCGCTCTGCCGCATACATGGCGAGAAAGATAGCGAAAAACATCGTCGCGGCGGGGCTTGCGAGGAAATGCGAGGTGGAGATAGCCTATGCCATCGGCGTCGCACATCCTGTCTCGGTAATGGTGGAGACGTTCGGTACGGGAGCGGTCAATGAAGAAGTCCTCTCGCAGGCCGTGAAAGAGGTCTTCGACCTCCGCCCTGCCGCGATAATCAAAGAGCTGAGGCTGCTCGAAATGAAATATCTCCCGCTTGCAGCATACGGCCATATGGGGCGTGAGGATCTGAATGTTGCGTGGGAGAAGACGAATAAAACGGAAGAACTTAAAAAGGAGATAGAGAGGATATGCAAAAACTCAAAATAGACGGCATACCTGCCCTTCTTTGGGGAAGCGAGGCCGATAAGATATACATTCATGTGCATGGAAAAATGTCTGATAAAGAAAGTGCGGAAGCTTTTGCCAAAATAGCAGTTAAAAAAGGCTATCAGGTGCTGAGCTTTGATTTGCCCGAACACGGCGAGCGCACGGGAGAGACGAACTACGCCTGCGACATTTGGAACGGCCCTGCCGATTTGAAAAAAGTGCTGGCCTTCGCAAAAGAAAATTGGAAAGACATAAATCTGTGTGCTTGCAGCCTCGGCGCATACTTCAGCCTGCATGCTTACAAAAACGAGCATTTCGGGAAATGCCTGTTTATGTCCCCGATAGTTGAAATGGAGCATCTTGTCAAAAAGATGATGCTGTGGTTTGGCGTTACCGAGGAGAGGCTGGAGCGGGAGAAAATCATCGACAACCCCATCGACCCTCTTTCGTGGGATTACTATCAGTATGTCAAGGCTCACCCAATTGAGGAATGGAGCAGCCCGACGTCAATCCTGTATGGCTCTGAAGATAATTTGCAGGACTTGAGTGAAATAGAAAAATTCGCAGAGAAATTCCACTGCAAGCTCACAATATCACAGGGCAGCGAGCATGCGTTTATGGAAGAAAAGGATTCCATAGTGATAGACAGTTGGCTGGGGGAAGAAATAGTTTAATTTAAGCAACAGCAAACATTTGTTTTGATAACGATAATATGCTACAATATGCTTAATCAAATTCTAAGGGAGAAAAGCATGGCGGAAAGCGGACTTCTCGAGCTTTCGGGAAGCGTGGAAAACATCGTCTATCACAATGATAAAAATCAATATACCGTGCTTGAAATGATAGCGGGAGACGACCTCATAACAGTTGTGGGGGCGTTCCCGTTTGTCAGCGTTGGGGAAAATCTCACCGTTTACGGCGAGTGGAGCTCTCACGCCACCTTCGGCGACCAGTTCAAGGCGGGTGCGTTTGAGCGTTCGCGCCCTGCAACCACCTCTGCGATGCTGAAGTATCTCACCTCAGGTGCGGTGAAGGGAATCGGACCTGCCACGGCGAATAAGATTATCGGCACCTTTGGCGACCAAGCGCTCGATATAATTGAGAATGACCCCGAGCGCCTCGCGCAAATCAAGGGTATCACTCTTGAAAAGGCGAAGGAGATAAGCGAGGATATAAAGCGGGTTTACGGAATTCGCGAGCTTATGCGATTTCTGGGAGAATACGGCGTCACGCCGGAGGAGGCCATCGTCGTATGGAAGCAATACGGCGAAGACTCTATTCTCTGCGTTCAGGAAGACCCATACAGCCTTTGCACAGACGAGATTGAAATCAGCTTTCAGATTGCCGATTCCATTGCTCAGTCAATGGAGCGCGAGGCGGAGAATATTGAGCGCGTGAAGGCCGGCGTGCAGTATGTCCTGCGGCATAATCTGAATAACGGCCACACCTGCCTGCCAATCTCCAAAGTCATTCAGGCGGGGGCGCAGCTGCTGACGGTAGAAACTGAGCGCGTGCAGGACGCGATTTATCTCCTCTGTGAAAGCGGCGGGCTTATAAACGAGAATTTCAATGGCAAGGACTTCCTCTTTCTGCCAAAGAAGCACCGCGAAGAGAGTTATATCGCTGAGCGCATGAAGCTCATGCTGAAATATCCTCCGCAGGCGATAAGCGGCGTAGATGAAGAGATTGAAGCCATCGAGCGAAGCAAGGGCATAACCTATGCCGAGAAGCAAAAGGAGGCCATAAAGGCCGCGCTGGAAAAGGGCATCCTCATTCTCACCGGCGGGCCCGGCACGGGCAAAACAACGACCCTCAACGCGATAATCCAGATGCTCAAGGAGAAGGGCGAGAGCGTTCTCCTTGCCGCCCCGACGGGCAGGGCCGCCAAGCGCATGAGTGAGCTGACCGGCGAGGAGGCCAAGACGATTCACCGGATGCTCCAGGTGGATTGGGACGAACACGATAACCCCGTCTTCACGCGCAATGAGCGCAACCCGCTTGAATGCGACTGCATCGTAATCGATGAGCTCTCAATGGTGGACACATATGTGTTTGAAAGCGTTCTGCGCGCCCTGCCGATGTCCTGCCGCATGATTTTCGTCGGCGACAGCGACCAGCTTCCGTCGGTCGGCGCAGGGAACACGCTCGGGGATTTAATTGCCTCAAGGATGTTTGACACGATTGAGCTCAAGGAGATTTTCCGTCAGGCAATGTCAAGCTTGATTGTCACCAACGCGCATAAAATCGTCGAGGGGCAAATGCCCGATTTAGAGCGGCGCGACAGCGATTTCTTTTTCATGCCGCAGAATGAGATTACTGAAGCGGCGAGTCTCATCGTTTCGCTTGCCTCGCAGCGGCTGCCGAAAAGCTATCAGTATTCGCCGACTGCCGATATACAAATCCTCTGCCCCGGAAGAAAGGGTGAAATAGGTACAGTTGAGCTCAATAAGCGCTTACGAGAGGTGATAAACCCCGCGGGAAGCGGCAAAGCGGAAGCAAAGCTGGGAGGAAGCGTTTTCCGCACAGGGGATAAGGTCATGCAGATACGCAATGACTATAACCTGCCGTGGACAAGGGCTGACGGCACTTCAGGCGAGGGCGTCTTCAACGGCGATATCGGCATAATCATGGCAATTGACAAGGCCGGCGGCGTGATTATCGTCAACGTCGATGATAAAGAGGTGACCTACACCTATGAAAACGCCGCGTCGGAGCTGGAGCTTGCATATGCCGTAACGGTGCACAAAAGTCAGGGTAACGAGTTTACCGCCGTCATCATACCCGTCATAGACACCCCGCCGCAGCTCACATACCGCAACCTTTTCTACACAGCCGTCACCCGCGCGAAGCATTTGCTTATCCTCGTCGGCAGCAGGCAGAAAATTGCGATGATGGTTGAAAATGACAGGAAAACAAGGCGCTATACAGGCCTTTTACAATTTCTTCTGGAGGAAACAGCGCAGGAGAGCCTATGATAATTATAATCGGCGGCGAAAGCATGACGGGCAAGACGCTCATGGCGCAGAAGCTGCTTGAAACCTATAAGATCCCATATCTATCAGCAGACCATCTGAAGATGGGGCTGTTTCGCGCTGATAATAATTGCGGCTTCACGCCGGACGATTATAATGAAATCATCGAAGAAAAGCTCTGGCCGATATTGAAGGGGATTATAGAAACCAACATTGAAAACGAGCAGAGCCTGATTATCGAGGGCTGCTATATATCGCCGCGCAGGGTAAATGAGTTTGCCGCTGACTGCCGAAAGCACATAATCCCTGTGTTCATGGGCTTTTCAAATGAATATCTTGAGAATAATTTCGCCTCCGGCGTGTTGAAGCACAGAAGCATTATCGAGCGGCGCACAGAAGCCGAGGAGAGAAAGCTTGGGTGGTTCATTGAGGCAAATGAGAAAATTAAAAAGCAGTGCGCTATGAATGGTATCCGCTATTTTGAGATAAACAGCGATTACCAAAAAGACACTGCCGCAATTTATAAATGGATTGCATCAGAGGTCGAAAAAATGCGTTTTCTCCGATAATAATGCTCAGAACAAAGCTATTTTAAGCTTATGCTTGAAAATGCCGACAATATGTATTATACTTAATATAATTATTGAATTGTGATATGAAGCAAGAAGGTTGTGATGAGGCATGGCGATGGACATGGCGGTAGACCTCGGGACATCTGATTTCAAGGTTTATGTCGAAGGCAAGGGCATTGTACTGAATGAACCCTCAGTTATTGCTATTGATAATTATTCCGGCGAGGTGGTGGCCATCGGCAACGAGGCCTATGCGATGTTGGGCAAAACATCGGCGAGAGTGACGGTGACTCATCCGCTGAGCAACGGTGTTATCTCAGATTTCTCTCTTGCCGAGCAGCTCATCTCCTATTACCTCAAAAAGGTGAGCTCTGCAAAGCTCTTCATGCCGAGGGTGGTCGTCAGTGTGCCGTGCGGCATAACAGAGGTTGAAAAGCGCGCAGTTGTCGATGCCATCACAGCAGCGGGCGTGCGCAAGGTTTGCCTTATCGAGGAGCCCGTCGCCGCGGCGATTGGCGCGGGTGTGGATATTGCCGCCCCTCACGGCGCGATGATTATTGACATTGGCGGGGGAACCACTGACATAGCAATCATCTCGCTGAACGGCATTGCCGTGGCGAATTCAACACATATTGCCGGCATGGAGTTCAACGAGGCGATAGTTAAATATGCAAGGCGCAAGTACAATCTGATTATCGGAGAGCGAATGGCGGAGCGCGCGAAAATCGCGATAGGCTGCGCTTATCCGAGGAAAAAGCTCGAAACCTTCAACTTGAAGGGGAGAAACACGCAGTCCGGCCTACCGGAAACCACCGTGATGAATTCAGATGAGATGATAGAGGCGTTAATTGAGCCGTCAATCGGCATTGTGCGCACGGTTCAGGAGGCGCTTGAGGCCACGCCGCCGGAGCTTCTGGCCGACATTTTCGTTGACGGAATCCACCTCACTGGCGGCTCGGCAAACCTTTACGGCCTTGCCACGCTTATTTCCAAGAAGACGAAGGTACCCGTCATAGTGGCCGAAGAGCCACAGAACTGCGTCGCGATAGGCGCGGGTCAGGCGATTAAATTCATCGACAGCATCAATGTGGGCGGCAGCCATGGAAAGATGAATCCGCTCGTCGCATATTATTAACTCTAAAAAACAAACCCCCGAAACCGGGGGTTTTATTATGCTTAAAGACATTTACACATGAACAGGCACGGATTTTCAATATTCCAGAACAGCGGGAAAACCTCAAGCGGGTAAAAGCCGGATTTGCGGTAAAATGAGCGCGTTCGCTCATATGGCTCATACTCGGCAGAGGAATCGAGAGTTTTGACCGTGAGAAACTTAAAGCCCTCAGAGCGCAGATAGCACTCAGCCGCAGCCAGGAGCGCGCTACCGATGCCCGCTCTGTGATAAGCTTCAAGAACGCCGAGGTTATATATATCGGCGGTGAACTCATTATGGATTTTCAGTGCGATGAAGCCGATGGCATTCTTGCCGTCAAATGCAGCAAAGAACGGGAAATCCCTGTGCTGCCTCGATTTTTTGATGATATCCTCCGGCGGCGAAAACCACTTCGGCAGGGCATTCATAATCTCAAGCGTGATTTTTTCTTTCGCATCGCTGTCTTCAATTTTCATGATTTGATATTTCATGCAGACCTCCTAAAAAATTCGCCGCAGGTTTCCTGCGGCGTTTGCTTATCCCTTATATTTCTCCACGAACATATTCGCGCATTTATATACATCACCGCCGCCGAGAGTTAAAATTAAATCGCCGCTTTCGGCATTTTTGATGACGTAATCGGTTATCTCGTCAAAGGTTCGAAACCAGCTGCTGCCGGGGATTTTCTCCGCCAGCTGTGAGGTCTCCACGCCGTAGGTGTTTGTCTCGCGCACTGCCAAAATTTCCGACATAACGACGAAATCGGGTATGCTCAGGGCCTCGGCAAATTCATCCATATGCGTGTATGTTCTTGAATATGTGTGCGGCTGGAAGATCGCCCAAACCCGATTATAGCCCATTTTCATCGCGGAGCTTAGCACCGCGCGCAGCTCTGTCGGATGATGAGCAAAATCATCTGCCACGGTTATGCCGCCGAACTTCCCGAGCACCTCAAAGCGCCTGTGAACTCCGGTGAATTTTGAAAGCGTCTGGCAAATCACCTTGGCCTTCGCGCCGAGATAATGCGCCGCCGCGCCCGCCGCAATGGCGTTCATCATGTTGTGCTCGCCGGGCACGGAAAGCTCAATCCTGCCTATTTTCTTTCCTCTGTACATGAGGGTGAAATCCTCGCAGGCTGTGTTCACCTCATTCATGTCTACGGCATAATAATCATTGCTTTCACCGAGACCGAAGGTTATAACTGTTGCGCCGATGTCCTTCACGCTCTCCATCGCGTGGGCGTTGTCGCCGTTGACAATCACCGCGTCAGAGGTTTGCAGCGCGAATTGATGGAAGGATTTCACAATGTTGTCAATCGTGCCGAAATAGTCGAGATGATCGGCGTCTATATTGAGAATTACCGAAAGTGCGGGCGAAAGCTGCAAAAATGAATCGACATATTCGCAGGCCTCAACCACAATCGTCTCGCTTAACCCCACGCGCCCGTTTCCGCCGATAAGCGGGAGCTTGCCGCCGATTATCGCGCTCGGCTCTTTGCCGTCGGCGATGAGAATATGCGTGAGCATAGCGGTGGTAGATGTTTTGCCGTGCGTGCCGGAAACCGCAACGGGCATTTCAAACTTGCTTGTCATCATACCAAGCACAACTGAGCGCTCTAACGCCGGAATGCCCTTCTCGGCGGCGGCCAGAAGCTCAACATTATCGGGCTTAACCGCCGCGGAGTAAACGAGGATTTCAGCGTCGCCGACGTTCTCGGCATTGTGGCCAATATTTACGGGTATGCCATAGGAACGCACACGCTCTACTGTGTCGCTTTCAGCTATGTCAGACCCGGTTATGGTGAAACCTTTATTATGGAGAATCTGCGCCATCGGGCACATTCCCGAGCCGCCAATCCCCACAAAATGCAAATTTTTTACGCTGTCAAGCAAAATGCTCTCAGCTTTATTCATATTATCATTCCTTTAATCGGTAATTGAGATAATCAGCACAGATACAATTTATTATAGCTCTTTTTGAGAGAAAAATAAAGCGATTTTAGCATTAAAATTCATGTGCGGCGGTTTATTGTTATAATAAGCCAATAAAAAGCGGCTCTGTGTAGCTTTTTTCGTTTGGATATGAGGTAATATTTCCTTTACATAAGGTGTGTTTTAGTGTATTATCAATTTAAGTTTTCTAAAAGGGGGAACTATGCTTTACTGTGAAAAGTGCCGTTCAGCATTTGAAGACGGCAATCAGAAATGCCCCACCTGCGGCAAAATTAAGACAGTCAGGCCAATCACAGACGATGATATGGCCTATCTTAACAGCGCCGATGAATATACGGCTAATCTTGCGGCTGAAGAATTCGATAAGGCGAATATCGCTTATTCGCTTGAAAAGTTCGGCAGTGAGCGCGTGTCTTATATCTATGACAGCGAGATTATGCCCACAGACAAAAGCATATACGTCAAGGCTTCAGAGCTGCCGCGGGCGATGGGAATTATCTCTGACATCCGAATGCGGGTGGACAAGGAGCGCGAAAGCGAAGAGCAGTTTGAAGACATGCCGCAGAAAAAGCGAATGTGGATTCAAATCATCTCTCTCATACTGTTTCTTGCAGTCGTTGCCGCCGTGGTTCTCGGCGCAGACTGGATTGCGAATTCTCTGAAAGCGCTGTTCTATGGTACAGCGGCGTAAATAAATTAAAAATCGAGGTATATTATGAAAAAATATGAATTAGACACACTCTGCGTCCAGGCAGGATATGAGCCCAAAAACGGTGAGCCGCGCGTGTTCCCGATTGTCCAGAGCACCACGTTCAAGTATGACAGCTCCGATGCCATGGGAGATCTTTTCGACCTCAAGGCCAGCGGTTATTTCTATACGCGCCTGGCGAACCCGACGAATGACACCGTGGCAAAGAAAATCGCCGTTCTTGAAGGCGGGGTCGGCGCAATGATGACGTCCTCGGGGCAGGCAGCCTCGTTGTTCTCCATCATCAATATCTGCCACGCCGGTGACCATCTGATAAGCACCAATTCCATTTACGGCGGCACAATGAATCTGCTTTATAAGACAATCAAGGAAATGGGTATCGATGTCACATTCGTCGCGTCGGACATAACGGCCGAAGAGCTGGATAGATTCTATCAGCCCAACACCAAATGCGTTTTCACAGAGACGCTGTCAAATCCGACGCTCGTCATAGCGGACATAGAGCTTCTGGCAAACTCCGCCCATGCACACGGAGTGCCGTTGATTATCGACAACACATTCCCGACGCCCATGAACTGCCGCCCGATTGAGTTCGGTGCTGACATCGTAATTCACTCCACAACGAAGTATATGGACGGCCATGCCGTGCAGGTTGGCGGCGTTATCGTAGACAGCGGCAAGTTTGACTGGGCGCAGAATGATAAATTCCCCGGTCTCACCGAGCCGGACGAAAGCTATCACGGCCTGTGCTATACCGAGGCTTTCGGCCCCGCCGCATATATCACAAAGTGCGTAACCCATCTGATGAGAGACATAGGCGCGCAGGCCGCCCCGATGAATTCCTTCCTTTTGAATCTCGGACTTGAGACGCTTGCGCTGCGCATGGAAAGGCATTGCTCAAACGCCTTGAAGGTCGCTAAATATCTTGAAGCAAGCGATAAGGTCGAGTGGGTCAATTTCCCCGGGCTTGAAAGCAGCCCGTATTATGCTCTCGCGCAGAAGTATATGCCTAACGGCACCTGCGGCGTTGTTTCCTTCGGAATCAAGGGCGGGAGAGAGAAGGCTGTTAAATTCATGGACAGCCTGTGCCTCGCCGCCGTCGCCACGCATGTGGCAGACCTCCGCACATGTGCGCTTCACCCGGCCAGCGCCACTCATCGCCAGCTGACGAGCGAGCAGCTCAAGGAGGCGATGATTCCCGAGAATATGGTGCGTTTCTCGGTCGGCATTGAAAACCCCGACGATATTCTCGCCGACCTCGAAAACGCCCTGAAGGTCTTGTAGGCGTTTCCCTGTAGGGGCGGGTTTCCATG
>DBCZ01000088.1:0-28966 GCA_002293315.1 Ruminococcaceae bacterium UBA945 | reverse complement strand
AAAGGAATTCCATCTGCCGCGCTTTTTTCTGTACAGATTATCGCTAATTATCTGTTGTATTTATAATTTCATCTATCTTTCTCTCAAAGTGCTTGATTCCGTCGGAAATCGGCACGTCGCCGGCAATTTCCGCAGGCGGTTCACTCGGCATGCTCGCCGGTACCACAGGCTTCGGCGGGGCATACGCGACAATCGGGAAGCTCACGGAAACGAGGAAAACATCGCCGTCGCTCTTTATTTCAAACTCTCCGCCATTGGCCTCGGTGAAGCTCTTGGCAATTGAAAGCCCCAGCCCGGTGCCTTCGCTCGTTCTGTTTCTGTCACCGCGCACAAATCGTTCGCTCAGGCTCTCTGCGGCCGAGGGGTCAATCTCAACCTGCGAGATGTTTCGAATCGTCAGCTCGGCGAATCCGAAATTCTGCTTCAGCGTTAAATATGCGCGTGAACCCGGCAAAGCGTACTGTGTGCAGTTCTTGATAAGATTCTGAAACACCCTGTAAAGCTTCTGGCCATCGGCTGAAATAAGCATCGGGGTGTTCGGAATATCAATCCTCCACTGTAGGTGAGCGCTCTCCATTGTGGATTCCATCTCAGCAAGCGTCTGCTTGAGGAGGGTGACCATGTCAATCTTTTCAACATCGAGCGCAATGTTGCCCGTGGCGGCCTTCGAGACCTCAAAGACGTCTTGAACGATATGATTCAGCCTCGCTGCCTTCGTTGCGATTGTATCGACATACTCGCGCACATTCTGAGATAAATCAGGCTCTTTTTTAATTAGGTCAATATATGTAATGATGGAGGTCAGCGGCGTGCGTATATCGTGCGAAACATTCGTAATCAGCTCCACCTTCGTCATATCCGCCTTCACGCCTTCGGTGACGGCCTTCTCAATGCCCGTGCGTATCATATTGAGCTGCATCGCCATATCATAAAAATGTGAGGTCGGCGGCACACTGTTCACTGCGGAGAGGTTGCCGTTATACATATCCTCAATCTGCGCCATAATTTCACCTAAATCCCGCATATCTCTATGCTGATTCAGTGAATACCAAAGCACCGTGCCGAATATCCCCGCCACGACGAACACAATTCCCAAAATCGACAGAACAATTGCATATACCGGCAGGTTCACAAAGGTGACGACTATAAAGATAAATGCCGCGCCTACAAGCATTATCCCGAAGACAAGCAGAATTGTTGAAACCAGGCGTTTTCTCGCGATTCGCTCATACGGCGTTTTCTCCGCGTTATAGTTTACGGCGAGGATTATCGAATGCACGACGTTATGCCTGAAGATGTTTCCGTTGTGCCCTACATCAAGGCACAGCAGATAGACTAAAATCACGAGCGTAACGATAGATTGAATAGAGAAAATTTCATAAGTCATGGAGTAGCCGAGGTAGAATACCGCAAGAACCAGAAGAATCTTTGCTTCCACCCATACTTTTGAAAACGCATAGCTTGCGCAGGCTTCAAACGCCCGCCTGTCATGGCGGAAGCCGATGACGAGGAAAAACGCCAAAATGACGAGAGCACCGCCGGCGACAATCTGCGATTGCAAATCGCTTTCCAACACTGAGAATGCAGCGAAATTGCTGATAAAACCCTCTACAAGCTTGCCCATCTCGGGGTTCACAATCACTGAAATAAGTAATAAGACCAGAAGAGGAAAAACGCAGATAAAAGCCAGCATAAAGAGCCACGAAATAAGCCCCGCAAAAGCGTTTTTAGGTCGCTGAGGGCGCTCTTTCATCAACGGATTCGCGCTCTTGAAACGCCCGCTCGCGGGAATTATCGGAGCTGCCGGCATTGGCGGCGGCGGAATATACTGCGGCTGAGGGGGTACTGGAACACTATTTTTTTTGCTTTTCTTAATGCTTTTCGATTTTGTAGCCAATTCCCCACACCACCTTCAGATATTCAGGCTCACTCGGGTCGATTTCAATCTTTTCGCGTATTCTCCTGATATGCACCATCACGGTGTTCTCGGTGGAGTAGGCCTCTTCATTCCATATCTTGCTGTAAATCTCTTCGGCTGGGAAGGCCCTGCCGAGGTTTTTCATGAGCAGCTCCACGATTTTCGTCTCCGTGGCAGTCAGCTTTACGGCCTCGCCGTCTGCGGTCAGCTCGCGCGTGTCTGTGTTGAAAATGAGCCTGCCGTTTATGATTTCATTATCTCCCGTGGTGTTGATGTCGCCGAGGCTCGTGTATCGCCTGAGCTGTGAGTTCACTCTGGCGACAAGCTCGCTCGGGTTGAAGGGCTTCGCGATGTAATCGTCAGCGCCCATCGAAAGCCCGATAATCTTATCGCTGTTCTCGCTTTTTGCGGAAAGCACGATTATCGGCACATTCTTCTCTTCGCGGATTTTCATAATTGCCGAAAGTCCATCCATGCGCGGCATCATCACATCTATGACGATAAGATGAATCTCCCTGCTCATCGCGATGTCCAGACCCTCCTGGCCGTCATATCCCTTGAAGACGTTATAGCCCTCGGCCTCTAAAAGAAGCGCGATTGATTTCACAATCTCGTGATCGTCATCGACGACGAGGATATTCTTATTTGACTTATCCATATATTTCTCTCCTTAAAACATGCTTGCTTCTGATAGAATTATACTTTATCCGCCTTAATTTTGAAAGCATTTTATCTTACAATAAACTTAAACATGGTTATCTTTCTTTTTCACCTCAAAAAGAGTATAATTCTATTCATAACATTTCTGAGGAGCGATTATGATTTATGATGCAGCGATAATCGGTGCGGGCGCGGCGGGTCTCATGGCGGCGGGGAAGCTGGCGGCATGCAGGCCGGGGCTTAGCATTGCATTGCTTGACGGCAACAGTAAGGCGGGGAAAAAGCTTCTCGCCACGGGCAACGGCAGGTGCAATCTTACGAACATGAACCTCGGCAAAAGCTTCTATCACGGAGACGATTTAAGCCGCCTTCTAACCCGATATGATACCGAGCGAATCCTTGCAGAATTCAGTAATATAGGGCTGCTCTGCCGCACAGATGAAGCAGGCAGGGTTTACCCGCGCAATCTTCAGGCCGCGGCTGTGCGGCAGCTGCTGAGAGGCGTCTGTAATGAGAAAACGGTGGATTTTCACTTCGGCTTCAAGGCGGTTTCAGCCGTGAAAAACAAAGATGTTTTCACTCTTAAAAGCGAAGACGGAAGGGAAATCCGCGCGAGAAAGCTGATTCTTGCCACCGGCGGGCTTGCCGCACCGAAGCACAGCGCGGCAGACGGATATGCGCTTGCAGCAGGCTTCGGGCATTCCTGCACAGAGCTTTTTCCGGCGCTCGCGCCCGTCCATGTGGCGGGTAAATTCACAAAAGCCGTGAAGGGGATGAGGATGCGCGCAAGGGCCGCTCTGCTTCGAGGCGGCGAGGTGATATACTCTGAAAGCGGCGAGGTGATTTTCTCCTCCGGCGCGCTTTCGGGCATCTGCATTTTTAATATCTCAAGCTTTCTTGCCGATATGCTCCGTGCTGACATAAACGCCTTCAAAGCAGGTGATGTGCGTATAAGCCTTGACATGGCGGAGGAATTCACAGCCGAAGAACTGGAAGCCTATTTTCATGGCTTAGCCGAGCATCGAGCCGCCATCAGAACAATAGATATTCTTTCCGGCATAGTGAATATAAAGGCGGGCGAGGAAATTATTCGCAGCCTGCACTTTGATGTGAATTTGCCAATTGAGAAGCTCAATAATGCTGATATTAAAGCCATTGCCAAGGCTGTAAAGCAACTTTACTTTACAATAGAGCGCCTAAGTGATTTCGACTCGGCGCAGGTGACGAGCGGCGGTGTTCCGCTTGATGAAATTGACGGCGAAAGCTTTGAATCAAAGCTATGCCCCAAGCTTTATATAATCGGTGAACTTCTTAACGCCAACGGGCTGTGCGGAGGATATAACCTTCATCTTGCATGGGCGACGGCTTTGGCGGCCGCCGAAGGCATCGCGGCAAGCGGATAGCATTGCGAAAATCATACTTTCATGCTATAATAATATTTTGGAAACGCTTCATATGAAGTGTGAAAGGGGGAATGTCGTGAATATCAGGAGATGGGAAATTGCGAAGCTTAACAGAGACAGAGCAGCTGAAATCGCGGTGAAGCACGGGGTTCCATCTTTTATTGCGATGCTTTTAGATATACGCGGATTCCACTCTGACGCGGAGATAGAAAGCTTTCTCTCTGCACAAACGATGCTTTCAAGTCCGTTAGAATTAAAGGATATGGACAAGGCGGTAGAGAGAATCCATGCCGCTATTGATAATTTTGAGCGCATCGCCATTTTCGGCGATTATGACGCCGATGGCGTGACAGCGACCGCCATGCTTTACTCATACCTTGAGGCCCTTGGCGCGGATGTGATTTATTATATACCCAAACGCAGCTGCGAGGGCTATGGCATGAACAAGCCCGCCATGGAAGAACTGAACGAAAAAGGCGTGAAGCTGATTATAACCGTTGATAACGGCATAGCCTCATTTGAAGAGGTTGAGTTTGCCAAAAGCCTCGGAATTGACGTGGTTATAACCGACCATCATCAGCCGCACGATGAACTTCCTGAGGCTGTGGCTGTGGTTGACCCATACAGAGAAGACTGCCCCTCGGCCTTCAAGGAGCTTTCGGGCGCGGGAGTGGCCTTGAAGCTGCTCATCGCGCTGGAGAGCGGCGATGAGGACATGATTCTTTCTGAATATGCCGATTTAGCCGCGCTCGGTACAATCGCCGATGTCATGCCCGTAATCGGCGAAAACCGCTCGATTATCAAGGCAGGCTTGGAGCAGATAGCCGCGAGAACCCGCCCGGGTATTGACGCGCTTTTGAAAAAATGCACCGCCTCGGATAAAGAGCCAACCGCGCGTTCACTGGCGTTCACGGTTATTCCGCGAATCAACGCCACAGGCAGAATGGGCGCCTCAGAGCGCGCCGTTCACCTGCTCACCTGCGATTTCCCCGAAGAGGCGGAGGAGCTTGCAAGCGAAATCGATTCGGAAAACGATGACCGCAGGAGCGTTGAAAGCGAGATAACAGCCGCCGTGCTTGCGCAGGTTGAGAATGACACGGAGCATAAATATGACAGAGTCATCGTCGCAAGCGGCGAGGGCTGGCACAGCGGGGTCATCGGCATCGTCGCCTCACGCGTGACGGAGCATTTCGGCAAGCCCTGCATGATTATATCCAGAAGCGGCGATATGGCAAAGGGCAGCGGGAGAAGCGTAGAGGGCTTCAATCTGTTTGAGGCAGTCCAGAGTTGCGGAGATTTATTCGAGAAGTTCGGCGGTCACCCGATGGCCGCGGGCATTACGCTGACATATGATAAGGTAGATGAGTTCCGCGAGCGAATCAATGCCTACGCTAAGGAACACCATCAGATTATGCCCACGCAGAAGATTAAGCTTGATTGCAAGCTTAATCCGCAGGCGCTCACGCCGCAGCTTCCTGAAGATATGAAGCAGCTCGAGCCCTTCGGAAACGGCAATTCTCAGCCATTTTTCGGACTTTTCGGCATGACCATTGACTCAATCACGCCTGTAGGCAGCGGCACGCATTTGCGTTTGGGCTGCTCGAAAAACGGCGAGCAAATCACGTGCATGAAGTTTGACACAGCCTATGTGGATTTCCCGTATACAGAGGGCTGTGTCGTCGATATGGCCGTCACGCTTGACGCGAAGGAGTACCGCGGGCAAAGCCAGCTCACAATAACCATCAGAAACCTGAAGCTCTCATCTATCAGCGTGGACGATATGATAGAAACCTATCAGCTCTTTGAGCGCACGAAGCGCGGCGAAGAGCTGACGGCACAACAGGCGGAGAGAATAATCCCCGACAGAGAAGACATCGCCGCCGTATACAGAATCATGAGAATGTGCGAGGGCAAGCGCTTCAGTATGCAGAAAATAATCAACGCCATCGGCGAGAAGATGAATCTCGGCAAGCTGCTTATAATTCTCGAAATCTTAGAGGAGCGCGGGCTCATCACCTATGACATGAGCGAGGATACGCTTCGCCCGGTGGTAATCGAAACAAACGGCAGCAAGGTGGATATTTACGAATCCCCCGTGTTTGCGCGCATAAAGAGCCTTATCCGCGCGTGAAGCTTGCCTGAAAGGAGGGAACCATGCCCAAAACCGAAGCAAATACCGGCGCCGCCACAGGCATGACCGCCACCGGCATAACAAACAGAACGATACAGAATATGCACATCAAAACCTTCGATGAGCTTGAAGCTTTAATTGAGCAAAGCGGCAAAGACTATGACGTCGATGTGATCCGCCATGCATATGAAGTCGCCGAAGCGCAGCACAGCGGGCAAAATCGCAAGAGCGGCGAGCCGTATATAATTCACCCGCTTTCAGTGGCGGGTATTCTTGTCAAGCTTGGCATGGATTCCGCGTCAGTGGCGGCGGGCATTCTTCATGATGTAGTGGAAGACACTGATATATCCGAAGCGGAGGTTGAGAAAATCTTCGGTAAGGAGATAGGCAGGCTCGTGGAGGGTGTGACGAAGCTCGGTAAAATCCCGTATTCCTCACGCGAAGAGCAGCAGGCGGAAAATATCCGCAAAATGCTGATGGCCATGGCGGAGGATATCCGCGTAATAATCATAAAATTTGCGGACAGAATGCACAACATGAGCACGCTGAATTATGTCTCGCCGCAAAAACAGCGCGATAAGGCGCTGGAGTGCCTTGAGGTTTATGCCCCGATTGCGCACCGCCTCGGTATCCGCGCAGTTAAAGACTACATGGAGGATATTTCGCTCAAATATCTTGACCCTCTGGCATACGGCGAAATAGAGAAAGACCTCATCTCCAAAAGCGCCGAGCGCAAGGCTTTCCTTGATAAAACCATGGAGTTCATCGGGGGCAGAATCGGTGTTTCAATCCCAAATGTGAAGATAGAGGGCCGCCTGAAAAGCGTCTACGGTATTTACCGCAAAATGTTTGTTCAGGGCAGGAGCTTTTCGCAGATATACGACGTCTATGCCATTCGGGTAATCGTCGATACGATAGAAGATTGCTATAACGTCCTGGGCATAATCCACGATATGTTCCAGCCTCTCCCGAACCGCTTCAAGGACTATATCTCAATGCCCAAGCCAAATATGTATCAGAGCCTTCACACCACAGTAATCAATAAAGAGGGCATACCCTTTGAGGTGCAGATACGCACGTGGGAAATGCACCACACGGCGGAATACGGCATCGCGGCACACTGGAAGTATAAGGTGGGCATAGCAGAAAAGGGAGCGGCCGCCGAGCAGTTTGACAATCGCCTCGCATGGATTCGCCAGATGCTGCAAAATCAGGAGGAGAGCGAAGACATAACGGACATAATCCACTCAATTAAGAGTGACCTTGTGCCGGAGGAAATTTTCATCTTCACGCCAAAGGGAGATGTTATCAGCCTGCCTCAAGGCTCAACCGTGATTGACTTTGCCTATGCGATTCACTCCGCTGTGGGCAACAGAATGGTCGGCGCCAAGGTAGACGGCAAAATCGTGCCGATTGACTATAAAGTAAAAACCGGCGAAATCGTCGAGATTCTCACCGCCAAGGAGGGCGGGCGCGGTCCGAATCGCGACTGGCTCTCGATTGTCCGCACAAGCGAGGCACGGAATAAAATCCGCACATGGTTCAAAAAGGAAAAGCGCGAAGACAATATAATTGAAGGTAAGGCGGAGCTTGAAAGGGAATTCAAGCGCGCAGGAATCACCATGAGCCGTGAGCTCATGACCTTCATAGTTGAGCATATCGGCAGAAAACACAGCTGTAATTCAGATGAAGACGTCTACGCCGCCATCGGCTACGGCGGCATTCAACTCTGGAAGGTTCTGCCGCGAATAAAAGAAGAATACATTAAAATAAGCAAGAGTAACGAGCCGCCGGAGGATTTGGAAATCGTCGAGAGCGAATATGAAGCCCGCCGCGGCAAGCAGGCAAGCGGCGTAATTGTCGCGGGGCTGGACGGCGTGCTCATCAAGTTTTCGCGCTGCTGCAACCCCTTGCCCGGCGATGATATAGTAGGCTTCATCACGCGCGGCTTTGGCGTTTCAATCCACAAGCGCTCCTGCACCAATGTGCCGGAGGATTTCTCGCTCGCCCCCGAGCCGGACAGATGGGTCAATGCGCACTGGGCCGGCGACGTAAAAGATGAGTTCAAATCCACGCTGCACATCGTCGCGTCAGACAGATCCGGTCTGCTCGCTGATATAACCGTGCTTTTCTCGAACATGCACATCGTCATTCACGCACTTAATTCGCGCATAGAGAAGAACAGTGACAGAGCCGTTATCTCCGCGACCATCACGATTAACGGCCTGCAGCAATTGCAGAATATCATTGACAGAATGAAGAATATAGACGGCATTCTTTCAATCGACAGAAGCTGATGAAACTCTATCTTAACGGTCACGGCTACCATTTTGAATGCGAGAATCTGTGCAGGCTCTTTTTTACGTACAGCCCCGTGAGGCGTGTTGAAGCACCGGGTGAAACGCCGTCGGAGAACGCCGAGCCGTATGCCGAAGCCGTGATAAACGAAGCTTCGCACGGCTATATTTACGAAGTGAAATGCATATATGGCGGTAAGCGGGTTTCGCGCGAGGAAGCTCATCCTGAGCAAAGTGAGTACGCTTTAACGCGTATGCTTTATGAGGTCTTTGCCGAAATCACGGGAAATCTGCCAAAATGGGGAATGCTCACGGGAATCCACCCCGTGAAGCTGCTCGGGCAGTATGAAAATAAGCTCGGCGAAGCGGAGGCAAAGAAGATTTTCACGGATGATTTCTTTGTCAGCGGCGAGAAATACGCCCTCGCAAAGAGAACGCTTGACGTGCAAAAACCATATACCAAAACCAAGGAGAATGATTTCAGCTTATATGTGGGCATTCCGTTCTGCCCGTCACGCTGCTCATATTGCTCGTTCATCTCGCAAAGCACCGAGCAGGCGAAAAAGCTGGTCAAGCCGTATTTTGATTTGCTGCTGCTTGAGATTGAGAAGACAGCAGAACTCACGAAAGCCTTAGGCCTGCGTCTTATCTCTGTCTACATAGGCGGCGGAACACCTACGACGCTCTCTGCCGCCGAGCTTTCGGCTCTCTGCGAAAAGATTTTCGCAAGCTTTGATATGAGCACCTGCACCGAATTCACTGTCGAGGCGGGGCGAGCCGATACAATTACGCCTGAAAAGATGAGCGCGATGAAAGCCGCGGGGGTGACGCGAATCAGCATCAACCCGCAGTCTATGTCAGATAATGTGCTGCGCGCAATAGGGAGAAATCACACGGCAGATGACGTACGCGCCGCATTTGATATGGCAACAAAGGCGGGCTTCACGAACATAAACGCTGATTTAATCGTCGGTCTGCCGGAGGATACCTTTGCGGGCTTCAGCGAAACGCTGAGGGAGACAATAAGCCTCGGCGCCTCGAATATAACGGTGCATTCGCTGGCGCTGAAGCGCTCGGCCTCGCTGATAGAGGAAAAGCTCGATATCTCCTCGCATAAGGATTCGTCGCTCGCTGCCGAAATGGTGAACTTCTCGATTGAAGCACTCACGAACGCAGGTTTTGAGCCGTATTATATGTACCGCCAGTCACGCATGGCGGGAAACCTCGAGAACACGGGCTGGGCAAAAAACGGCGATATATGCGCATATAACACCTACACAATGGACGAGAGCAGCACTGTTATCGCCTGTGGCGCAGGAGGCGTGAGCAAGCTTAAAGACCCGTATACCGATAGGCTTGAGCGTGTTTTCAATTTCAAATACCCGAAGGAATACATCGACAGAAACACAGAGATTTTGGAAAGAAAAGAAAGAATAAGAGGGCTATATGAGCAATTTCGCAAGCGGATATATTAAATATATCAATCATATCGAGCAGATAAACGACGCCGCAACCAAAAACCCGGCTCTGATGATAAGAGAGTGTGAAGACGCTTACCACGAGAATCTGAAAAACATCTCGCGCAATATCGTTGAGCAGCACGGCGGCGCGAGAATCGTCATGCTTTCAGGGCCGAGCAGCAGCGGAAAGACCACCACGGCTTACCTGCTCAAGGAATATCTCGGCGAGTTCGGCAAAAAGGCGATAATCATCTCAATGGATAATTTCTATCGCGGCAGAGAGAAAGCGCCCCTCCGTCAGGACGGCAAATATGATTATGAAGCGGTAGAGGCGCTTGACGTCCAGAAGCTCAAGATATGTATAGGCGACATAGTGGAAAAAGGCAAATTCGCCGTGCCGAATTACAGCTTTCCGCTCGGCAAGGCAGTGGGGAAGACCGATTACGAGATAAACGACAGCGATATTGTGATTATTGAGGGTATTCATGCCCTAAATCCTGTTTTCACGAATGAGGTAGAGGCCGAAAGGCAAATCAAGCTCTATGTCAGCGTGAAGCAGCAGATAAAGGATACCAACGGCGAGGTGCTTTCGCCCATGGATTTGCGCCTTATCCGCCGCATAGTGCGCGATATGCGCGAGCGCGATACAACCGCTGACAGAACGCTCTCCATGTGGGAGTCAGTGATGGACGGCGAGAATAAATACATCCGCCCTTACAGAATGAGCGCGGATTACACGGTTAACTCCATTCATTTATATGAACCCTGTGTTTTGCGCACGATGGCGATTCATGTCCTGCGCGAAATCCCGGAGGACAACCCAAACTACGGCATGGCGCGGAACCTGGAATCCTGCCTTATGCGCTTCGAGCCGATTGACACAGGCCTTGTTCCGCAGAATTCAATGATACGCGAATTCATCGGGGGAAAATAAGAAAAAATGTAAAAAATCCTCTTGTTTACACTATGTTAACATTTGAGAGGCGAATTAAGAAAAACGGCTTCCTATTCGTAAGCTAATTGTAATAAACCGCGGTCTTATCCTGTTTACAAAGCCATTTCTCCCCGCTATAATTAAAGCATAACAACGGCACGGCGATAGTTCGAGCCGAAAATTTAGGAGGAATCAAAATGGGATTTTTTGATGATTTAGTAGTAAACGTGAAATCAGCCGCAAATAAGGTCGGTGAGGAAACGGGTAAGCTCGTCAATACTTCGAAGCTTAAAATCAACGTAAGCGAGCTTAAGTCCGAAATCAGAAGGCACACGGAAGACATCGGCAAAACTGTGGTTGCAAACCCCGCAATGTTCGCCGGAAACCCTGAGATTGCCGGCAAGCTTGCTGAAATCAAGGCCGCAGAGGCGAAGATTGAAGAGCTCAAGGCTGAGATAGCAGCGAACCAGAACAGAGTTGCGTGCACAAATTGCGGAACGGAGAATTCAACAGCAGCTTCTTTCTGCCATAACTGCGGCGCAAAGCTTCCTGAGCCTCCGGCACCGCCCGCCCCGCCTGTGACACCGCCGGCGCCGCCAACAACGCCTTCAGGAGAATAACCCGGAATAAAGTGTTATTTAAGCATAGATAAACGGCTAAAAAGTCGGTATCTATGCTTAAAAAATGCTTTTTTGCACAAAATCACAAAATATTGCAGAAAAAGCTTGAAAACATCGGATTTCTGTGATATTATTGCTCTTGTGTAAGATTGATAAGCCCCGCACACATTTTTGTGTTGGGAAACTGACTAAATTTTTTGGAGGTTATTTTCATGAACAAATCGGAACTCATCGCTGAGGTAGCAGCAAAGGCTGAAATCACGAAGAAGGACGCAGACGCGGCAGTTAACGCAGTTGTCGAGACAATTACTAAGACGCTCAAGAAGGGCGACAAGGTTCAGCTCGTGGGCTTCGGAACATTTGAAGTTCGCAGCAGAAGCGCAAGAGTAGGCCGCGACCCCAGAACGAACAAGGAAATCAAGATTCCGGCATCTAAGGCGCCCGCATTTAAGGCAGGTAAGGCATTGAAGGATACAGTTAATAAGAAATAATCTTTCTTAGAAAATGCAGACCCATTCATTTGGGTCTGTTTTTTTTAAGTGTAGCTTGGAATAAGCAAAAGGAGGCAAATATGAGGCTTGATAAATATCTCAAGGTTTCGCGCATAATCAAGCGGCGCACCATTGCAAACGACGCCTGTGACGCCGGAAAGGTGACCGTTAACGGCAAGACGGCGCGCGCGTCTTACGACGTTAAGCCGGAGGATTTGATTGAAATCACGTTTGGCGAGCGCGTTTCGAAGTATAGGGTCATAACCGTTCAGGAGAATGTCCGCAAGGAGAACGCGGCGGCCATGTATGAAATCGTTTTATAATTGCAAAAAGTCTTGCATTTATCTCCCTGTTATGATATTATAATCAAGCTTGATTAAAACCAGATAGGGGAGAGTTCCCGAGCGGTCAAAGGGGGCANNTTTCGCTTCGATGGTTCGAATCCGTCCTCTCCCACCAATAAGGGCAGTTGACAATTATTCATGTCAGCTGCTTTTGTTATGGTATGGAGTCTCGTCGCGCGAAGCGGCATACTGAATAACAGGATAAGAAACAAGCAAGGAAGTCTCATTTGAGAACTCCTTGCTTGTTCTTTACGGATTCATGAGAATGAGTTATCTGTTTCGTCGGCTGTTCCGAGAGTGGGTGTGTTTACTGCAATAAATCATTCAGTATCAGTCCACAACTCATAGCCATTATCTTTACGCTCATAATCATGCGAAACAGAGGCTTCTATCATTGCTGTAAACGCCCAAAACTCCGGGTTCAAATCCGGCCAGGTACTATATAATTCCTCCGGAACATCAGGACGCTCTATTCCGCGGCCCAGCATCCTGTCAACGATTGTAACGGCTTCCGCTCTGGTGAGCCTGTTGTTAGGCCGGAAGGCACCGCTTTTATAACCGTTAATCCAACCCTTCATAAGTGCGGAGACAATCGCCTCATATGCCCAGTGTGTTGCGGGAACATCTGTGAACGGATTGACGATACCCTCTAACATAGAGTCAAATCTCGTAGCAATCGTGACAAATTCCGCGCGAGTGATGCCTTGGTTTGGCTTGAAGGTACCGTCTTTATAGCCGTTGAGAATACCTGTCTGCGCCAGATAGTTGACTGCCTGCGAATACCACGCGCCATCACGTACATCGGGGAACGCACCGGGCGCTGTGTCATTTTTCTCCGGCGCCTTTGTCAGTCGCCAGAAAATCATAGCCACCTCAGCACGCGTAATGAAGCCGTTCGGATGAATCGTTCCGTCTTTATATCCCCGGATATACACCAGATGATCTTCGGTTTCCAACACCGAAGCAAGCACGGGAGAGGGTGGAGCCAGCGTGGCAACACCTATGGTCACCGTCACGCTTGGGCTGGGTTGTTTTCCGTCTTCTTTGGCAGTCACGATAATTGTGTCGCCGTTTTCGAGCGGAGGCGCAACTGTAACAGACCAGTTTCCGTCATCATCAGCGCTTGTTTCCACTTCTGAGCCGTCCGGCAGTATGACTGTGACCGTGTCGTGAGGCTTAGCTTTTCCGCTGATTTCAGTGTCACCCTCTTCAAGAGGGTTGACTATGGGCTTTGTACTTACATCAGGCAAAACCGGAGGGGTTACAGGACCGGAAGCACTCACAATAATATCAACCTCGGCACTTGGGTTCTTTCCGGGTTCAGTTTGGCTGATGTGAAGTATATCATCGGATTTTAAGGGCGAAGAGACGGTCGCCGTCCATACTCCGTTGCCTGAGACTGTCACAGTGACTTTCTTTCCGTCCGGCAATGTAACCGTGATTTTAGAACCCGGTTCGCCTGTGCCGCTGATACTCATATCGCCGTTGGAAATCGAGTCAACGGTCGGTCTTGTGCTGACGCTGTCGTTTACTTTGATTGTCACGTCCGCACTCTGATTTTTGCCGTCCTCTTGTTGAGAGACGATGACAGTATCGCCGTTTATAATCGGAGGCTCAGCTGCAACAGACCAATTCCCGTTTTCATCGACTACGGCGGAAATATCCGATCCGTCCGGCAACGTAACTATGACAGTCGCGCCGGGCTGACCTTTACCGCTGATTTTGGTATCACCAACAGCAATCGGGTCAACGTTTGGCAGCGCACTGACAATATCAGCAGTAGTGGTAAGAGTAAAAGCTTGCACGGCATCAGGAGATAAACCGTTGGAGGCGATTATGTCGAAGGCATAAGTTTGTCCCGCATCCGCGTCTTCCGCAACAGTTATGATACCTGTTTCGGGGTTAATCCTGACTATGCCGAGCGGAGCGCCGTCAAGTCTGTAAGTAACGGGGATGAGGCTGTCTGTCTCGACCTGAAAGGTTCCGCCGCGGCCAATATTCGCGTTATCAGCGCTTGTAATATTCGGCGGCGCGGCGACATTCAGCGTAAACTCCTGCGCCGCGGGAGTGCCGCTTGCATTTGAAACATTGATTGTGAAGGTATATTTATCTTGTGTCACATTATCGGCGACAGTGATAATCCCGGTGGAAGCATTGATTGATACTCCCGCCGGCGCATTTTCAAGAGAATATGAAAATGGTGCTGTGCCCGTCGCAATGACGTGGAATGAGCCTGTCATACCCTCCTCCACCGTCGTGCTAGCCGCACTGACAATCCGTGGAGGTGTTGGAGCAGCTGGCGCTTTTTGCACAGTTACGGTAGCCGCATTACTTTCAGTTTTATCTCCGTCTTTCTGTGTGGCTGAAATCACGGTTCCGGCAGGAAGGGGAGGATCAAGCGGAACCGTCCAATTCCCGCTTCCGTCGGCAGTGACAGAAACCACGGGGTTGCTGCCGATTTTCACCGTTACCGTTGCGTTCGGCGCCGCGGTTCCGGTAATCTGCGTGCTGACCGTTGAAAGAGAGTGAATGCTCGGGGAGAGGCTTTGCTCCTGAGCCATGACGGTTGCGGTCACCGGGTCGCTCGGGTTTTTGTCAGCGCCCTCGTCCTGCGTAACACTTATCTCGTCGCCTGCGGATAGCGCGGGAACGGTAACGCTCCATTTTCCATCCGTATCTATGGGAGAGGATTGAATCGGCATTCCGCCGTTGATAGTGACGCTGACCGTCGCACCCACTTCGCCTGTGCCAGATATGGTCGTGGCTGTCGCATATATAGGCTGTTCGATTTCAGGAACGGCGCTTTCAGGCAGCGGCTCAACCCTCGCTACGGCAGCCTCGCTGGGCTTCGTTCTGCCGGGTATCTGTTGAATTACGGCAATTATACTGTCAGGCTCAAGCGGAGAGTCGAAATCGACGCTCCATTTGTTGCCGGTGACGGTGACATCCAGCTCTTCTCCGCCTGTAATCTCTCCGGTGTCTGCGTCAATAGTCGGGTTAAGGATAACCGTAACCTCGGCGCCCACATCATTTGTTCCGGTGACAGCCGTGGTGTGCTCAAGGATAGGCAGGTCATCTATCGTCGGAGGGTCACTTTGCGGCATTTCAGCGACAGTCACATCAAGCGGCGGGCTTGCATCCTTGTTTGCCTCTTTCTGCGTTATGACGATTATATCGCCTTCGTCGAGCTCGGGTACGAGGACAGACCATGTGGCGTCGGGACCCACTGTTGTTGTAATCGGATCTCCGCCATTGACTGTAATAGTGATTTCTGCGTCGGTAACACCGGTGCCTGAAAGCACCAAATCGCCGGCAGCAGGCTGAGGATAGAATGCAGGCATCGCACTTAATACAGCCGGTGCAACACGGGTTTCAACGGGATAACTTGGCGCGAGTACACCTGCCTCGCCGGTTAAAGTCAATTCTGACTGAATGGCGGATATTAACATATCGGCAACCAAATCCTCAGGATTCACAGCAAGGCTCCAATTGCCTGCGCCGTCAAGCTCTATTTCTCCGTCAGCAGAAGAGAAAGAGCCTAATCCGTCTATCGTCACCTCTATGGTAGGGTCATAATTATCGCCCGATGCATAAGGGTGAAGTTCGTATGTTCCCGTAATCTGGGCGTCACCTACGGTCACGGGGTTTATGGTCGGCGGGTCACTGGTGGAGGCTTCCTGCACCAAAATATCCGTAAGTGCGGCCGATTCTGTTCCGCCAACATTCTGCGAAACGGTGATAGTGTCGCCGTCCTTGAGTTCTATGCCTGTCTCCTCCACCACAGGGATTTCCCAATTGCCCTGAGCATCCACGGTAGCGCTCAGGGTTTTGGATTCTGTGACGCCAAACTCATATTTGGGGTTCAAAGGATTCAGTTTCCACACAACGGTCACCGTCGCGCCGACTGTACCTTTTCCGCGGATATGGGTATCGAATTCTACCGGGATATTGACAGATGGCGGCAGAACGCTTGCCGAACTCAACACGACGACGGTTGTCACAGGAAAGCTTTCGGCAAGAGAATCGCCCAACCCGTCTTCATCCTGTGCCACGTAAAGTACCTGTCCTTCCTGAATAGGCGGAGAGGGTGCATCCACACTCCAAGTGCCGTTGGGGGCGACCGTCGCGGTATATGCCGGAACTCTCTCTCCGGCTTCCAAAGGATAATCGTCAACATATATGTTGATTGTAGCGCCGGGTACTCCCGTTCCTGTGATTGCTGCGCCGCCTACCTCAACAGGCGTATCAATTGTCGGCGGAACACTCTGTGTTCTCGGTCTGGTTATCACATTAAGCTCGGCTGCGGTTTTTCCTTCTTCCTCCTGGGAGATGGTCAGCTCGTCTCCGTCAGAAATATCTCCGGGGTTAAGCGGAAGCACCCATTTTCCGTCTCCGTCAACAGTTACCGTGCCTAACATAATATCGCCGTTAGTGTTAGTAATGGTGATTTCCGCGCCCGGAACACCTGAACCTGTGAGCTCTTCATCAGCGGCGGATACACTGTTAACTGACGGATATGCGCTCTTTGGCTGCGCCGGAACCTCTACGCTGACCGTAGGGCTGGCTTTCTTGCCTGATTCTACCTGCGATACATCTATTTTTGTTCCTGGAGTGGTGAGCTGAGGCACAATGACGCTCCATTCTCCATTAGAGCCGACCGGGGCGCTCGTGTATGAAGTCCCGTCTATCGTCACTGTGACTGTGGCGCCGAGCACGCCGTTTGTTCCCGATACGGCCGTATCTCCGTATTTAGGCTGTGTCACTATCGGCACGGCACTTTGCGGCATGGGGAGAATTCCCACAGAGGTACGAACACTGGGCGACCAGGCATAACCTGTGCGCATGGGTTCGTTTTCCGGCCCGTCTTGATCCTGACGAGCGGCGATTCTGCCGGGATAAAGAAGCTTGCGGTCGCCGCTCAGAGAGACGCTCCAGTCCCCCTGCGCGTCTACGGTTGTCGTCAACGGCTCGGCAGTGGTACCTGCGGGAGAACCCGTGCCTGAAGTGGGAACAGTGACCGTAATGGTAGCGCCGGGAATACCTGTGCCGGATATCACATTATCTCCCTCCGTTCCCACCGTTATTACAGGCGCGGGAGTTAACTGAGGAAGAGCCACGGTTACTGTCGCGGGAGCGCTGTCTTTCTTTTCTGGTTCTGTCTGTACGGCGCTGAATTTATCCGGACCGACGGGTACCTCGCTTATGCCGGATATCGTCCATGTTCCCCCGGGGCTAACCGTCGTTGTACCAAGCGAGATGACGGTATTGGAGGGGGCATCTATGAAGGAGAGCGCGATTGTCGCACCCGCCATACCTGTGCCGGAGACGCTTGCCGCGCCGATGGATACAGGATCGATCCTGGGGGTTGCGCTCAACTGCTTCTCGGCTGCGATCGTGGTCGCCGAGATGCTTGGTGCTTGACCCGGTTCTGACTGTACGGCATTGATAACGGCGCCTGCAGCAAGAGCGGGTACACTAACGCTCCATGTTCCGCCGGATACGGTAGTCGTAACCGTCGTTCCCGGGGTGCCGTCCGTTACGACGGTGACACTTATTACGGCGCCGTTCACGCCCGTTCCCGTGACAGATGTTTGTCCTTCCGCCGCCGCGTTGATTGTGGGAGACTCGGACGCGTCAAAGTTAATATCATAATTGTTATAAGCGTTATCCGAACCCGTCATTTTTGTATGTGTTGCTGTCAGGATATTGCTCACGTAAATTGCCCTTGAGTCGCTCATTGAAGGGTCATCAAGCAGCCACTGAGCCGGAATGGCTGACTTATTTCTGGCAAACGTCACGTCGGCATCCGCGGTCAGCGCAGGTAAATCACTCGTGTAGATACCGCCGCCGGTTTCTGCATAGTTGCTTGCAATTGTGCTGTTAATAACATTCAGCGGGCCGTGTGCAAGAATTGCGCCGCCGCTTTGGTTAATACAGGTCGCAAGATTCACATTTGCGATTGTAACCGCTCCGCCTGTGGTTTCGATGCCGCTGCCATATGTAAGTCCCTTTTCTTCCAGCATGCCAAGCAGGTCAACGTCCAGGGAATCAAGATCAAGGTCAACCAGGGGATCAAGATCCAGCCCTGTGTCGAGGATACCGCCGTTTGTGTTTCCGATTACGCTGGCACCGTCGAAATCGACATAAGTCTGTTCATTATTCTCCGGGTCACCCCCGATGATGCGGAAAGCGCGGAAGACCGACTCACCGTTTAAGCCGAGAAGCGTGCCGCCGTCTGCGGTGAATGTAATCTCATCAGCGCCGGTAAAACGCACGCTTGTACGAATCGTTAATGGCAGGTCTTCCACGACATTGAGAGAAGCCACATCACTCAAATCAAGAGAGAGGTCACCCTGCGTGACACTTCCTATCATGACAAGGTCAGTCCCCACGCCGCTTGGGAGATTCAAATTTAGTCCCTTTCCGCCCAGCACATAATCGTCGGCAGCGCCTAAAACAGCACTGAGCCCTGTTCCGTTCAGCGCAAAGGTCAAAAGAGCGTCAAGCAACATGTCAGTAGCGCCGACTGTGCCTGAGAGCAGATCGAGCAGACCTCCGACATTCTCCTGCAGACTTGTTCCAAGCGCATTTCTAAGAAGTGAGGTGGGATTATCGAAGAGTGAAGACATGTCAATTGTATCGCCGGATTTAGCGTGCTTCAAAATATAACGAAGACCCGCGTAATTATCCAGCACGCTGATGTCTCCCGTGCTGCCCAGCAGAGTTTTGACAGCAAGCATGAGGGTACCGCCCACGGTAGAACCCAGAAGACCGGTAACGACACTTCCCACCGTGTCCAAGAGAACATCGGTTGAGATGGTCACTTCCAGCGGCACGTCCAGCAGTGTTACCGCGTGCCAGGTTGTATGCGTTCCATCGTCCCAATCGGGCGTTTCAATTGTTGCCGCCGTTGCGGTACTAAAGGGAAGAGCGCTAAGCACCATAATAACGGACATTAACACGGCAAATAACTTTTTAACTTTTTGCATGGTAATAGCCTCCTTGTTTTAATAAATTATGCTTCATTTTGTACTGCGAAAGGGCAAATCTGAGTTCGCAGAAGGGCGGTGCCGGCACATAGACTGAACTGCGGTTCTTTCCTTTGTGTTCTGCATAGGCAGAACCGTCTTCCGACAAAATTCACAGTTTGCATTGTTTACCTTACAACTGTAGTGTAACACCATTTTTACAAATTGCAACACTTTTTCACTAAATTCACTTATTTTTTTTCTGTTTTCCAAAGTGCTTAATGAATTCCCAATAAATGAGAGGATGACACTTCTTACCGTGAGGCTGAACAAACTGGAAATGGATTTGACAAATGCTGTACTCATTAGTAATATATACTTAAAAGAAGGCTTTTGTGCGTGCAACGTACAAAAGAATCGTAATAATTATTATTTTAGGAGGTAAACTATGAGGAGCTTCACGACACTTGACTTGCAATATGCCCACAGATTCTACGGGTTTCGGGGCGAGGCACAGTATTTACACGGGCACACGGGAATACTGACGCTTGAGGTTGAGGATACCGTCAATGCAGGCGTGAACATGGTGTTCCCCTGTAATGAAATTAAAAAAACCGCTTGGGAGGTTTTGCAGAACTTCGACCACGCTCTGATTCTTAGGGAGGATGACCCGTTGCTTCCTGCAATTCTCAGCGTCTATGAGGCGCAGGGGATTAAGGACGGCGCACCGACCAATAAGCAGAAGGGCCCGGCCTTCAAGACAGAGCTCGCGACAGCTTACCCCGAATGCAGGCTTGTCGTCACGAAAGAGACTATGACGGTTGAGGGCATGATAAAGATAGTTTACGAGCTATTGAAAGACAAGCTGAATATCGCCAAAATCACATTTACAAGCGGCGTGAACGGTGCCACGCAGGAATACTGCAAGGAGAATCAGAAGGAAAAGGATCGCTGCCCGCTGTGCGGAATAGAGCTGAATGAGAACGGCGTCTGTCCGAAGTGCGGATATAAAAAGTAAGATTATGAATAAAATCAAAAAGAGACATGGCAGCATGTCTCTTTTTTTGCATGACAATTCCAAACACAAAAATGTGTTGACAAATATAATAAACGAATATACAATATGTTTATAAAGGGGCGAGTGCAATGGACATAGAGAAATTAACAATTGAAGAGCTCAAGCAGGGCTATGCGCTTAACGATAAGGAAGCATATGCCTGCAACTACTGCGAAAAAACCTTTTCGGCGGGCAGAATCTACTCCTTAGGCGAAGAGCTTCTCGACGCTAAGCATGCCATTATGCGGCACATAAGCGAGGCTCACGGCGGGCGCTTTGAGGCGCTGATAGAGACGGAGTCGCCATATAAAAAGCTGACGGAAAATCAAAACGAGCTCCTGCGACGCTTTGCGTCCGGCCAGAGCGATGATGAAATATCGGGGCAGATGAATGTTGCCGTATCAACTGTAAGGCATCAGCGATTTACATTCAGAGAACGTGCTAAACAAGCCAAATTTTGCCTTGCAATGCATGAGCTTGCGTTCGAAAACAGGAAAGAGGAGGACATTATGCCGCTGCCGAATAATGTGCAATATATTGATGACAGATTTGAAATCACAGAGGAAGAGAGAGAGAAGCTGACGAGGCAGCTCTTCAGCTCGCTTGAACCGCTCAAGCTCAAGACTTTCCCGCCTAAGGCAAAGAAAAAGGTGGTTATCCTTGCCGCAATTGCCGAGAAATTTGAGCGCGGGAGAAAGTACACCGAAAAAGAGGTGAACGCCATCATTAAAGGCATATATGAAGACTACGTCACAATCCGCAGGTTTCTCATAATGTATGGCCATCTTGACAGGACTCGTGACGGCTCTGAATACTGGAAAACCTAGTGGGGCAATTGACAATAGTTAGATGATGACAACAATGAAAGCAACAGAAAAACGCGGAAGGTATTACCTTGCAGGTAAAGCTCCTCCGCGCTTTTCAACTCATTCTGGCTTGCGTTCTCAATAAATTACATCAGATGAGTTCGTCAATGCTGACAATCGTGAATTCGCCGTCTGTGCCCTCGTTGAGAATAACCTTCACAACACCCTCGGACGGAGGGTTTGTCACCTTTGTTGAAGTGCAAATAATCATGTAGTTCGTGCCGTTCACAATCTGCCTGCCGCAATAAATCACGGGGACAAACGACGCTCCTACATAATGCTCTAACACTTCAGTGAAACCTGTTGCTAATCTCTGCGGCATTTTCCCAACCGCCGGCTCTGCTATCCATCCTCCTACTGTCATGATAATCCCTGCTTTCCTTTTTATTAGAGCTTACGCCTCTATAAACTGCTGGAAGCGCTTCCCTCAATTTGATTTTACGCTTCCGGAGTTTTGCTGTCCATTGTGGGTAGTGACAAAATCTTACACGCACATTTGTGCATGTAACCGAGCGAAAAAAGTCGTAAAATGTCGATATTCGGCGAATGGAGAAAGCTTCGAGATTTATTTTAGGCTGAGTTGTTGACAAATCGATTTATGAATGATAATATGTTAACGTTACCATATGCGGGAAAACCTATATATGAATGGCGGTGAAGAGGTGCCGAACATAAAAATGACTGATATTGCCAAGGTGGCCGAGGTTTCAATTGCTACCGTCGGCAGGGTTATACACAACAACGGCTATGTTTCTGAAGATGTGCGTCGGCGCGTGGAAGATGCCGTCGCAAAGCTGGGATATGTGCCGAACCGCATGGCGCGTGCCTTAAAGCAAAGCAAGAGCGGCATAATCGGCAGCATGGTGACCTATAATCAAAACGCGCTTTACACGCGCATAAACAGCTCAATAATAGAGGCAGTGGAGAATCACGGGTATAAGCTTATCACAATGGAGGGTCGGCAGAACCGCCGCGATGAAGAGGATTTGATAAATCAGTTCATCGGCATGCAGGCAGACGGCCTGGTCATCACCTCAAACAGGCGGATTAGTGCCGAAATGCTCGACAGGCTGCATGAGCTTGAAATCCCCGTCGTCATGGTGGAGCGCGCCTTCAAGCACAGGTTCACGGATAATCTCATCGTGAAGGACATGGAGGGCTCATATAGAGCGGTAAGAAATATGCTAAGCCTGCACCACAGAAGAATCGCCCTGATCGCCGTCGAGCTGCGCGATTCTGTAGAGACAGAGAGATATGATGGCTATATGAAAGCGCTTGAAGAGGCCGGAATAACACCTGATGCAAGCATGATTCACCTGCTCGGCGATTACTTTCTGGAAAACGGATACAAGACGATGGAGGCGCTTCTCGCGCTTAAAAACCCGCCGACCGCCGTTTTCTGCACAGCCGATACCCTCGCCGCGGGCGCTATGCAGTGCCTATATGAGCGAGGCCTGCGCGTGCCCGAGGATATGTCGATTTGCGGATATGATAACGTTCTGGCGGCTCAGCTCGCCCCCGCGATTGATTCGGTAGACTTGGCAATTTCAGACATCGGCGAAAGCGTGTTCACAATGCTCGAGAAAAGAATGGCGAACATCAATATCAAGTCTTCCACGCAGTTTCTTGAGACGGTGTATGTGAGCAGAGGCACCGTAAGGGCAATTGACAATTGACAATTGAGAATAATCGTAGCGACGACGGGTGTTTTGTAAGCGTTGCCCAGCGGGTGTTGCCCAGCGGGTGTTGCCCAACAGGGGCGAGCTTCCACGCCCGCCCGTACACGCCCGCCCGTAAGAGAAATCAACTGACATTCTTATTTATTTTATCATCTATGGTAACGTTAACATATCGAAACTTATATTTTCAGGGAGGAAACTATTATGGAAAAAATCAGAGTCGGAATACTTGGCGGCGGAGCTATCACACAGAGGCGGCACGCGCCGGAGTACACCAAAAACTCGAACGCCGAAATTGCGGGCTTCTATGACGCGGACGAAAAGCGCTGTGAAGAAATAGCAAGGAAGTGGGGCGGCGAGGCGTATAAAAGCGCGGAAGAGATGATAAACGACCCCCAAATTGATGCGATAAGCGTTTGCTCGCCGAACAGCACACATGCCGGCATGTCTATCATGGCGCTGGAGGCCGGCAAGCATGTGCTGTGCGAAAAGCCGATGGCGCTTTCGCTGGAGGAGACGCGTGCGATGCTTGCCGCGGAAGAAAAATCCGGCAAAATCCTGATGCCCGGGCATAATCAGCGCCTGATCCCAACACACAGAAAGGCGCGTGAACTGATTCACAACGGGGCAATCGGTAAGCCGCTTTTCTATGAATGCAGCTTCAAGCACGCGGGCCCCGAGAGCTGGTCAATGAGCAAGGAGGGCTCTCTATGGTTTTTTGATAAGGCGCGGGCACAGTTCGGCGTGCTGGGCGACTTGGGCTCGCATAAGCTGGACTTAATCCGTTTCCTAACAGGCAAGGAAATCGACACTGTTTTCGCCTCAATGACGACGCTTGACAAGCGATACGCAAACGGTGAGCTAATCGACCTCGAGGATAACGTGGTCTGCCAATTCAAGCTTGAAGACGGCACGCCGGGCATAATGCACTTCAGCTGGACAAACTACGGGCAAGAGGATAACAGCACCGTGGTATACGGCGATAACGGCGCGATGAAAATTTTCGGCGACTATGCCGATGATATAGTCTTGGAAATGCGCGACGGCACGACGGTGAAATATCATATCGGCTCAATCAGCACGAATGAAAACCAGCTCAACAGCGGCGTGATAGATGAATTCATCGGCGCTATCGTCGAGAACAGAAAGCCCATCGTCACAGGGGTTGACGGGCATAACACTATGGCGGTCATCATGGCGGGCGTGGAGGCCTCAAAAGAAGGCAGATGGCTGAAGGTCAATTATTAAGGAGGAAAATCATGAAAAAGAAGCAGCTTGGAAAAACAGGATTGCAGGTTTCTGCAATCACTTACGGCGGCATCGTCTCGACCGATGACGGCTATGACGGCGCCTTTCCAAACGGCAAGGGTCAGGAAGAATCAGACATGTATGTGGAGTACGCAATAGAAAACGGCGTCAACTATTTCGACGTAGCCCCAAAATACGGCAACGCGCAGGGGCGCATGGGGAATTCGCTCGCGCCGTATCGCAAAGACATCTACCTCGCATGCAAGACGCTGTACCGCACGGCGGACGATGTTCGGCGTGATTTGGAAGTGTCTCTGAAATTCCTTAAAACAGACTATTTTGACGTCTACCAGATGCATGCGCTTTCAAATGTAAACGAGGTGGAAACCGCGTTTACAAGCGGCGGCGCGATGGAGGCCATTTTACAGGCGAAGGAGGAGGGCCTCATCAGGCACATCGGCATCACATGCCATTATGAAGAAGCCGCGCTTCGTGCGCTTTCGCTCTATGACTTTGAAACCGTAATGTTCCCCACCAACTGGGCGCTGCATATCAGGAAAGCCTTCGGCGGCAAATTGCTTGAGGCAAAGCGTGAAAAAGAATTCGGGCTGCTCGGCATGAAATCCTTCATACACCGCGCGTGGCACAGTGACGAAGAGCGATATAGCTCAAACTACCCGAAATCATGGTGCAAGCCGATTGAGAACTATGACGAATGGACGGTAGCGGCGATGAAGTATGCGCTTTCAATGGGCATTGATACGCTTATCCCGCCCGGGAATTTTGAGCAATTCAAATTCGCCGCGGAGCACATTGACGAATGCCTGGATAGCCCTCTTTCCGAAACGGACACCGCTTTTCTCCATAACGTGCTTGAAGAATACGGCGGCGAGGATTTTTTATAAAACAGCATAACAAAACGCCGCTAATAAGCGGCGTTTTGTTATTTTATGAGCTGTGCTTCAAAATAAAATCAAGTATGTCTTTATAGACTATCTCGTTTTCAAGCTCATTCAGAATCTCGTGGCGATACTCATGATAAAGCTTAATCTCAGGATTTTTCATGCCCGCATCCTTGAAAAGCGAGAACACTTTCTTCACACCCTCTCCGCCGTTGCCTCCTACAGGGTCGGCGTCGCCGGAGACGAAGAGAACCGGCAAATCCTTCGGCATTTTAGCGAGAAAGTTTGGTTTTACTATATTGCCGAGGCAGTCAAACATGCCGCGGTAGGCGTTCAGCGTGAAGCCGAAGCCGCAGAGCTCGTCAGCTATATAGGCATCCACAAGCTCGGTCTTTCTTGAGAGCCAGTCAAGCGGCGTGCGGCTGTTTTGAATCGCATTATTGTTGGACGCGAAGACGAGGTTATCCATAAATTTGCTGCGATATTTCCAGCCGTGGAACAAGGCGATAATCCGCGTGAAGCACTTTCCTGCGCCGACGAGCGCCGGAGCTTGATAACCCGTGCCCATGATGATTGCCGCGTTAAGCTCGCCGCCGTAAACCGCGAGATACTGCCGCGCATAGAACGAACCCATGCTGTGCCCCATGAGAATGTACGGTACATCCGGATATTTTCCCTTCGTAAGGGACACGAGCTTGTGGATATCGTCCAGCACGGTTTGGTTCGCGTTATCCTCCGAAAAATACCCCAAATCATCTTTAGCGGTTACTGATTCTCCGTGCCCAAGATGGTCGTTGCCCACGACGAGAACACCGTGCGCATTGAGGAATTCAGCGAAATCATTGTAGCGCATGATGTATTCCGCCATTCCGTGGGAAATCTGCAAAACCGCCGAGATTTCGCCCTCCGGCTTCCATTCCACAGCGTGGATATTCGTCTTCCCGTCATTGGAAAGATACGTGAAATCAGTTCTGCCGTTCGTTGTTGCTCCAGCCATTATTCTGCCCCCTTATTAGGATTGTGTGAATACTGCCTATAGTTTACAGCATATACCGGAAAAAGCAAGAGATTTTCTTCGGCGCTTCACTAGCATTTTCCCGACAAGAAATGTTGCGTTTCGGCATTCATTCATATATTTGATTGACATTTGCCTCAAAAAGCATATATTGAAAACAAAGTATAATGGGAGGTAGTATTGATATGGCAAGAAATTTTGTATGCTCAAAAACTGAGCCGATTGTAGCGACAAAGGCAGGCAAGCTGCGCGGCTTCATTCTCGACGGAACCTACACCTTTTACGGCATTAAATATGCCGACGCGAAGCGCTTTCAGCAGCCCGTTGACGTGCAGCCCTGGGAGGGCGTGAAAGATGCGCATTCCTACGGTATGGTATCGCCGATGCTCTCGCAGGATACGCCCAGAGGCGAGATGATGGTGCCGCACAGATACTGGCCGATGGATGAGAACTGCCAGTTCCTGAACATCTGGACGCAGTCGGTTTCGGCTTCGGCAAAGAAGCCTGTCATGGTATGGCTGCACGGCGGCGGATTCACAGCCGGCTCGTCAATTGAGCAGCAGGCTTATGACGGCGAAAACCTCAGCAAGGCCGGAGACGTGGTCGTCGTGTCGCTCAACCACAGGCTCAATATTCTGGGCTATCTCGACCTCTCGCCGTTCGGCGAAAAATATAAGAATTCCGCAAACGCGGGAAATGCCGACATAGTCGCCGCGCTCAGATGGATTCGCGACAATATCGCAGGCTTCGGCGGAGACCCCGATAACGTCACGCTGTTCGGTCAGTCCGGCGGGGGAATGAAGGTGTGGTCACTTATGCAAACGCCGTCGGCTGACGGGCTTTTCCACAAGGGAGTAGTGCAGAGCGGCGTAATCAAAAGCGTCATCGATATGTCAAAGAAGGACGGCACGGAGATAGTAAAGGCCATGCTGGGTGAGCTGGGCCTCGGCGAAAACGAGGTGGAGAAGCTCGAAACCCTGCCGTATGCGGATTTAGCCGCGGCATATACGAAGGCTTCACCGGCGGTTGCGAAGCAGGGGCATTATGTGGGCTGCTCGCCTATGGCAAACGAATTCTATCTCGGCGACCCGAGAGAAATCGGCTTCACAGAGAACGCGAAGAAGATTCCGTTGATGGTTGGCTCGGTGTTTGGCGAATTCGCGTTTATTCCGGCGCTTACCAAGGAAGAAAAGGCAGATGCCGCGCTCGTCTCCAAGAAGCTTCATGACAGATACGGCGAAGGCACAGATGAGCTGATTGAGCTCTTCAAAAAAGCATATCCCGATAAGCATTTAAGCGATTTGCTCTTCCTCGATTCTCTTTTCAGAGAACCATCTTGCGACCTGGTCCTCAAGAAATCCGCTCATCCGGAATCAAAGACGTTTTCGTATATGTTCACGTATGAATTCCCGTTTGACGACGGTCATGTAGCGTGGCATTGCAGCGAGATTCCGTTTGTCTTCAAGAACGCCGAGATGGTTGCCGTCTGCAATGAGCCGGGGGTTTCAGATAAGCTTGAGGAGGAGATGTACAGCGCGTGGGTGGCCTTCGCGAAAACAGGCGACCCGAGCTGCGCCGCCCTCCCCGAATGGCCGGCTTCATCTCCGAACGACGAGGCCATCATGGTCTTTGACAGAACCTGTGAGGTTCGCCATAACTATGACCACGAGCTCATCAGGCTGCATGATAAAATCAGCCCGCCTTTCCGTTTCGGCGGAGACGTAGAAATTCAGCATTAAAATAACAAATAGCACCCCCGAGGGGGTGCTATTTGTTATTATCCATTTTTAACGGGCAGAATAATCTCCACCCTGCACCCGATTACATTTCCGTTTGCGTCCTTGACGTTGCGGAACTTCAGGCTGTAGGTCTTGCCGTAGAGGAGATAAAGGCGTGTGTGTATGTTCCTGATGCCGATATGCCTGCTGCCCCCGGAATCTTCTAAAGTATTATCGAAAAGATTGTTATACTCCAAAATCTCCTCGGGGAAGCCTATACCGTCGTCGCTGATGATTATATAGAGCTTTCTTTCGCCGTCAAGATATATTTCAGAGACCTTCACCTCAATTGTGATGTCCTTGCCTGTATCGCCCGCGCCGTATTTAATCGAATTCTCCACAAAGGTGAGGATAACCAGCGGCGGAATCTTTATATAATCAAGCTCGGGGTCAATCTCACCGTGCAGAATGGAGTTCGTCTTGTGGCGGATCTTCTGAATATCCAGATATTCGTGCATCATCAAAAGCTCATCCTTCAGAGGGATTAAATCAAGGCTGTCCACCAGCAGGAAGCGCACATAATTTGAAAGCTTGATGCAAAATTCCTGAATGCGCGCGAAATCCTTTTTCTGCGCCATCGCGTGGATAATAGAGAAGCAATTGACGAAAAAGTGCGGCTTTATCTGGAGATGATAATATTGCAGCTCTGCCTTTACGATGCTCAGCTTTTCCTCGTAAACATCAATTTTCAGCTCTTCAATTTGCTCGGTGATTGAGTCAAAGACCGCCACGGCCTCGTTGAGCTCAGTGAAGCCGGTGTCTTTGGCATTCTGCTTAGCCAAAGCATACTCATTTATGTGGCTGCGGAAGTTCTCAAGTGGTATCTCTATGTTTCTCTTGTAATATCTGATTGTGAAAATCGAAACGCCGACCAATAATATAAGCACAAATGACATGAACGCAAAGAGGAAAATCAGATTTCCTGCGTCAAGATATAATTTATCTTCAATAAAAACGCTTATATCTGTGCGCGCCAGCGAGTGAATCTCGCTTATAAGCCCGAGGTCCAGAGCTTGCTCCGAAACAGGCGCGGTTTTAACCACACCGCTTACGGGCAGCGGGATGTGCTCTTCGTCGAGATAAGTGATGCTCCCTTCGGGCGATAGCATGCCGATTCTCAAATCCGTCAGCAAAGTATCGCAGGAAATCCAGCTTGAAATGTAATTCCCCCCGTCAGCATACACCTTATACAGAT
>DBCZ01000007.1:39597-39741 GCA_002293315.1 Ruminococcaceae bacterium UBA945 | reverse complement strand
CTTGGCGTGTCCAAGACGGCTTCTGACGACGAAATAAAAAAAGCATACAGAAAGCTTGCAAAGGAATATCATCCGGATTTACATCCGGATGATAAGACTGCCGAGGCTAATTTTAAGCAGGTCAACGAGGCGTATGAGGTGCTT
>DBCZ01000007.1:3398-39585 GCA_002293315.1 Ruminococcaceae bacterium UBA945 | reverse complement strand
AAACTTCGGCGGCGGTGCGGGCGGAGATCCGTTTGGCGGTGCAGGCTTTGATTTCACAGATATTTTCGACAGCTTCTTTGGCGGAGGATTCGGCGGCAGAAGGCAAAATCCGAATGCCCCGAGAAGAGGCAGTGATATTCAAACGAGTGTTGTTATCTCATTTGAAGAGGCCGCCAAGGGCGTCTCAAAGACCGTGAGCTATCAGCGTATTGAAAACTGCGAGGATTGCCATGGTACCGGGGCTGAAGCCGGCTCATCGCCGAAAACCTGCCCTAACTGTAACGGTACGGGTCAGGTGAGGGTGAATCAGCGAACGCCGTTTGGTGTTGTTCAGAGCTCGCAGAGCTGTGACAGATGCCGCGGCACGGGTAAAATCATCGAGAAGCCTTGCCATACCTGTAATGGCACAGGCAAGGTGCGCAAAAAGAAGAATTATGAAGTGAAGATACCTGCAGGCATTGACGATGATCAGGTTCTGAACATCAGCGGGCAGGGAAATGCCGGAGTGAATGGCGGACCAAGCGGTGATCTGCATGTGGTGGTCGCTGTGCGCCCACATCCGGTCTTTGAGCGCAGAGGCAATGATGTGTGGTGCGAAATGCCAATCACATTCACTCAGGCGGCTTTGGGCGCCGATGTTACCGTTCCGACGCTTGACGGCAAGGTGAGCTATCACGTGCCTGACGGCACACAGCCCGGCGACACCTTCAAGCTTAGGGGTAAGGGAATCCCTGCGCTGAGCGGAAGGGGAGGTAGGGGAGACCAATATGTGAAGATAATAGTAGAAATCCCTAAAAACCTCGATAAAAAGCAAAAGGCGATACTTTCAGAGCTTGATAAAATGACCTCTGATAAAAATTATCAGAAGAGAAGGAGCTTCTTAAATGCGCATAAGGAATTCTTTGAGTGAAGTTATATAGGTAAACGGCCGCAAATGTCGATTATTGTCGATATGGGCGGCTGTTCTATATTATATGGAAAGACTTGACATATCGCGACCTACTATTATATAGTAGATGTATATCATGTTTTATGGGGCAATTATGAAGAAGTTTTTACCTTTTGCACTAATCATCCTCTTTATTTTTACACTTTCCGGCTGCGCTGAAATCAGTGGGCCTGTTGTGTCGTTTTCGGAGGATGTGAGCTCTTATAATATGAACGGAGATACCACTTCAAGTAGCGAATACATTTCAAAACGAAACATATTGACTGGTGAGAGAATTGTCGCGAATATGGATTCGGCCGGCGACGGATACAGAGCGTCCAGACCTGTCAGCGTGGTGATTGACAACAATGAAGCTGATTTACCGCAGAGCGGGATTTCCGCCGCCGATATAATCTTCGAAATTCCTGTGAAGCAAGACAGCACTGCCTTGCTGGCAATATATCAAAGCATTCATAATATGCCGGACATTTCAAATGTATGCGCCGAAAGAGATTCATTGAAGCAAATAGCTGCGGGCTTTGATTCGGTTTATCTTTATAACGGAGCATACGGAAGCTCAGTTTTCGACGCTGAAATCGATGGCATTTGTCTTGATTCAGCACTGGCGTCGGGGAAGGCTCTGCCTGAGCTGGCGCGCGAAAAAGGCATAAGGCTTGAGCTGAATACTTCAAAGCGGGCATTTCCATTTTACTATGGTACATACTCGCCTGCTTCAACAGACGCAGGCGAAGTGAAGATAGACTTTGGCACTGAAATATATGCAAATTTCAAATATGTGCCCGAAGAAGGCATATATTATAAGTTCTATAAGGATGAAGAGCATATTGACGGGGATACAAATGTGCAGCTGTCTTTTACGAATATCTTCATTTTTGAAACAGAGATTCACACGATTGATGCCGACGGAAATAACTGGCTCGATTTTCGCGGAGGCACAAGATATAACGGCTTCTACGTATCAAAGGGCGGTCAGCAGAGGATTTCATGGTATAAGGCAGACGAGAATGCGGATATCGAGCTTTTCGATGAAAACGGAGAGAGGCTTACCGTTAACACAGGCAAGAGCTATGTGGCGGTGGTATCAAAGGAACTTGATACATATTATGTCACAGATGATGAAGCATGAATAAACCCTCCGCCAGGAGGGTTTATTTTTTCTGCTTTACGCCGGACAGCGGGTTAGCCTCGGCGGCTTTTTCCATTTGCTCACTTGAGGTATGGGTATAGATTTCAGTGGTGCCGAGGTTTTCGTGCCCGAGAATATCCTGCAGAACGCGAATATCAACGTCGCCATGCTGATACATAAGCGTGGCGGCTGTGTGCCTTAGCTTATGGACGGAATATCCCGGACCGTTGAGACCTATTTTGTCAAGATATTTTTTCACAATAANNCTGGGCCGCTCAGGCCGATTTTGTCAAGATATTTCTTGACAATAAACTGCACTGTTTTGGGGCTGATTCGTTTTTTAAGCCTACTCAAAAACAGGGCATTTTTATCTACAACACCATCAACCGGACGAACGCGCAGATATGCTTCAATTGCATCGAGACAGGCCTGATTAAGATAGACAATGCGCTCTTTATTGCCTTTTCCGAGGATTCTTATTGTGTTATTATTGCGTATTACATCCGTCATATTGATTCCAACGAGCTCGGAGAGGCGCATACCGCAATTCAGAAACAGCGTCAGAATGCAATAATCACGCTCCTTATCGTCACCATCGACAGCATTCAGTAGTTCGATACTTTGTTCGAGAGTTAAAAAATGGGGAAGCGTCTTCCTTGCCTTGGGGGGCTGAAGGTTTTCTGTTGGGTCAGCATCAAGCAAATGCTCATGCTTATTAAGATAACCAAAGAAGGATTTAAGCGAGGAGGATTTTCTCTGGCGCGTCGAGCTGATGTTATTTCGAGAATCCGCAACGAAATTCATGAATTCAAAAATATCGTAAGTCGTTATGCTTTTGATAAAAACCAGACTGATATCCTTGACAGGAATTTCATCAAGAGGTTTATTAGGCGGGAAATCTCCGCGAAAGCGCTTCATAAATCTGAATAAAGTGCGAAGGTCCATGCAGTATTCATTTACAGTATTCACAGCCAGCCCGCGAATGTTCCTGAGATACATGGCGTATTGCAACACAATATCAGGCATCTCTAAGCTTAAACTAAACGACATATTTTTGTTTAGCCTCCCTTCAATTATACAAAATATTCATTTTGTATAATTGTATCAATTTTTCTTCGGCTTGTCAAATAGTGCCTCTCGCATGCTCATAAGTCAATATAAATCAATTCAGCGGAATAATCCCGCCAATATCATGCAACGCGTTATCCGTAATCTCTGTTATATTTAACCATCGCCTTGAAATGAATTCTCTTATGGCTCGGCCATCTCTATGCGAATTCAGCTTTCCCGTAAAATATACTGTTTTGCCGAGCTGCGCTGCGCACCCGCCGATGAAACCTGTATTATAACCATCTAAGATTATTCCGCCAGCGCTTATCATAAGGCATTCTATGTTCTTCTGAATTGCTTTGGCACATATCCCCTCATCGGCAGAAATGATGGAGCTGCTATTCAAAATAAGCGTCGAGCAGGCGGCATAACCCTGCTTGACGTCAATTAGCTTCAAATGGTTATTTTCAGCTGCTTTCACTATATTTCCATCAATGCTTCTCATGTGTGCGAACAAATTTTCGCCCACTGCAAAGGCATTGCATATCACGTCTTTCGGGTATTCACTCTGCGGCGAAGCCTCTGTTTCATTGACATCAACACCCAAGGCCTTTATCCGCGGGATAAGCGGATTCCCGCGCGATGCTAAGAGTGTACCGCCTATTTTACAAAACTGCATATCCGGGTGGAAACTAACTGGTGGTTGCAGCCTGCTGTCAGGTTCTGTGAGAATGCAGTTGAAGCCCTGTTTTTTAAGGAACTCACTGTATTCCGGGAATTCCCCGGTTATGACTACGCTCTTCATCAAATTGACGCCTCAAAGGCCTCGCGGATATTCCTCGCGCCGACTATTTCCATGCCTGCCAAGGTCTTGTCACTGAGATTTTTAAGCCCGTGCTTCGGCAAAACACATCTTTTGAAGCCCAGTCGTGCCGCCTCATTTATTCTCAGCGCTGCCTGACTTACGTTTCTGAGCTCACCTGCAAGCCCAACCTCTCCGAAAATGACAGTATCCTCTCTTACGGGCGTATCCTTAAGGCTTGAAACCAATGCCATTGCCACGGCCAAATCCACTGCCGGTTCGTCAAGGCGCAGCCCGCCTACCACATTTATATAGGCGTCGAGATTCGAGAAATAAAACCCTGCGCGTTTTTCAAGTACGGCCAAAATCAGCGACATGCGGTTATAATCGAAACCTGTGCTCATTCTGCGAGGCGTGCCGAAGCCGGAAGTCGTTGCAAGCCCCTGAATCTCCGCAAGCAAAGGCCTTGTTCCCTCCATTACTGCCGTCACACAAGTACCGGATGTATTCACCGGCCGTCCGGAAAGCATAGCCTGTGAGGGGTTCTCCACTTCCATGAGCCCATGCTCGCCCATATCAAAAACACCTATTTCATTCGTTGAGCCGTATCTGTTCTTTACCGCACGCAGGATTCTGTAAGTCATCTGCCTGTCGCCCTCAAAATAAAGCACGGCATCAACTATATGCTCGAGCACCTTCGGACCGGCAATCGCGCCGTCCTTATTGACATGCCCCACGATTATAATCGGAATATCCAGCGTTTTGGCACACCTCATCATAGCATTTGTGCATTCGCGCACCTGTGTCACGCTGCCTGGTGAGGAGTTTAAGTCAGTGTAGTTCATTGTCTGAATGGAATCCACCATTACGATGTCCGGCTTTGTCTCCCTGATTTGCTCGATGGCATACTGCACATCTGTTTCCGTCAGGATTTGCAGGTTCTGCGTATTCACCTGAAGCCTCTCTGCCCTAAGCTTGAGCTGCCGCGCAGATTCCTCGCCGGAGATATAAAGAATGCTGATCTTCTGCCCGAGATACTCGCAGATTTGCAAAAGGATTGTCGATTTGCCGATACCCGGGTCACCGGCCACAAGCACAAGCGAACCCTTGACTATTCCCCCGCCCAGAACTCTGTCAAACTCAGAAAGCCCGGTTTTATAGCGGTGCTCATCTGTGGTGGAAATCTCCCCTATTCTCTGCGGCCTGATGATGCTCCCCACAGAGCGCTCCGGAGAGGTTGATTTAGCCATGCTCTCGCGCAGTGTTTCCTCCATGGTGTTCCATTCTCCGCATTCCGGGCATTTTCCCGCCCATTTGGCGGATTCATACCCACAGGAATTGCAGACATATACTACCTTGCTCTTTGCCATTTTTTCTCCCGTTTTAACTAATTTTAGCTGTACCATTCTGCCGGAATCGGCTTTTTATCTATGAAGATGTTCTGGTTTCTTTTTAGGAAGCCGCTTGTGATTTCGCACATTTTCACAGCATCGCCGACAATAGTTTTTGCGTCCCCGAAATTGCCGTAATGAATCGCGCCAAGCGTCTCAAAAGGCATCTCGAGCTTGCCGTAATTCCCTGAAACATCGTCACAGGCTACGCATTTATGACCGAAACGCGTGTACGGAAGCTCGTTTCCGTCGTAGTCAATGATTGTCAGATAAGTCGCTTCACTGCTCACTCTATCGGGGATTTCATTCCACTCCTCCACGCCGTGAATAAAGGTGTTTTTAGTCAAATCGCAGCCGATGAAAACTATTTGTGCCTCTCTGTCAAGCAGTTTGCCATAGCAGCCCGCTCTGGGGCACGGCGTGCTACTATGCTCTTCACCGCTGAGATAATCCACTGCGTCTTTGCCGAATGCCGCGACTGAATGAGTAGGGTGAAGAGAACGGATTACGCCCGGCCTTTTTCTGAAAATCTCACCCAAAATACCGACGCATGACGGCGAAGCTTTAACGTCATAAATGGTAATGCCGCCATATGGGATTTCCTCCCATGTATGCGTGACGAAAACAAGCAAGCCGTCTTTCATATACTCCATCCAGGCGTCGAGAACGGTATCTGCGCCACCCTCAATCTCCCCTATCGCCCTCATCGACGCGTGAATCATGACAGTTCCGTTGGGGTCTATCTTCAATTTCATTATATCATTCAGTAAGTCCGTTTTTTTGTACATCGCATGCTCCAATCGGGAATTATTTCTTTTTCACCGTCATTTTAGCGTTTACAAGCTTCTTTACATTTTCAAGATGCTTTTCATTGAGAACCCTGAAGCGAACCCACCCTCCGCTTGAACAGGGATACTTGTCCTCCCAGATTTCCTTTGCATACTCATCTAAATCATCCAAGACTGAATCCACGGCATCGCTTGATATCTGAAAGAAAACAGTAAATGCACCGTCTTCAGCAAAAACATCACAGATATGCTTGTTTTTCTGACTGTATTTTGCACCCCAACCATATTTTTTGCCATACGGAAAGCGGATTAAGCGTTCAGCTTCAAATTCTGATGCAAGATAATTCTCGAAATCAATCCAGTATTTGCCGCTTCTGCCACAGTAATTGATTAAATCTTCAAATGCAGGCACCTCATGCTTATTGAGCATACGTTCATACATAGAATATATCTCCGTCTTTTGTGTTATTTGCAAAGCAAGATAAGTTTTCCGTACATAGTCAAGCTCCGATTTCCTGTAAAAATGCAGTCACTCTTTCAGTGCAATCAGCTTTCCTGTCTTCAATTTTTCGCCATGAATCTGAAAGAGGAAAATATGCGCCGTCATTTGCCTTCGGGCCAAAATCCCATTGCCCATTTTCATCGCAGTTCTCATAAAGCCAGTTTATGGCAAAATCAAGTTTATCCTTGGCTAAACTATATCCGGCCAGTAATTCCAGGGCGCCTAAATAGCGGCTTGCTTCTTTTGATGAAAATATCGTAGGCGGATTCTGAACTTGTTTCTGATATATGTAATAAATCCCGCCGGGTTTAGAAATGATGTAATCCAGTAAGAGGTTTTCTGTTGCGGATGACAGCATTTTTTGAAGAAGTGAAACGTGGTAGAAATCCACGAAATCAATTTCACGCCCGCCACGAGGCTTCTTACCAAACTGCATTGTATATGCGTTTACATAAGCATCGTGGTCATAGCTTCCCTTTGAAAATGAATGCTCAATAATGTCCGCCCACTTCTTTGCAAATCCAAGTGATAAATCATCATTTGAATCAAATATTTTAACCCATGTCGAGAGCATGAGCTTTGTAAAGAGCGGCCAATCATGGATCTTTTCCCAGTAATCGTCTATTCTCCGTTCTTCTCTTAGGCATGCTTTCATGCACTCAACCGCTTTGCGTATTGGTTCATCGTTTATATCAAACCCGAGAGCCTTCAGACGAAACAAAGCCTGTTCTGTTGTAAGCGGCTTTTTTGAAGACTTTTGATTATGCGACATTGAATGAAACGTCAATCCCCACGTACCGTCACAGTTTTGAAACTCAACTATTTCTTTTGCCCATTTGCCGCTTGTATGATCCATTATGTCCCTGACTTTCTCTGTCAAATAATTCTTATTAAGAGCATAACAAGATTTTTCCGGCATGTCAAATATGTGGTATAATATTTGAACAAATACTTTGGAGGTAAACATGGAAAATCTTGACAACATTATTGAAAGCTTTCATCTCTTATGGGACGCATTCCCCGAGAGAGTGCGTCTGATTAAGAAAGACAGAACGGTTGTCGCCTCAAACCCGGCGGCAATTAACGAAGGCTTTATCACTGGGTTGCGCTGCATTGATACGCCGCCCAAAGAGGCTCATGCAGGCTGCCTCGGAAACAAAGCGTTGATTGACAAAATTGCGCAGCATGCGCTGTCAGTTGACGGAAAGCGGATGCGCTTTTGGATTCCCGTAACAGGCAGCGATGATTTATTCGTGCATTTTTCTATTCCAACGGGGAGAACAAAAATATGAAGATACTTATTTTAGGTGGAACAAGATTCATCGGAAAGCATCTTGTAAACGAGCTTCTAAGTAAAAAGCATGATGTGACAATCGCGACAAGAGGCATCTCCCCCGATGATTTCGGAAACGATGTGGAGCGCATTAAGCTTGACAGATATTCCGCAAGTGAGCTGAAGAACAATCTCCGAGGTAAACAATTTGATTTAACCTATGACAGTCTTGCTTATTCATCAAACGACGTTAAAAAGCTTCTTGATGTCTTGGAATGCAAACGATATATCATGACATCAACGGCATCTGTGTATGATAATCTGCATAGCAGAATCAGTGAGGCCGAATTTAACCCTCTGGGGCACAAGCTCATATGGTGTAATAGTGGTGATTTTGATTATGGAGAAACAAAAAGGCAAGCTGAAACAGCCCTCTTCCAAGAATACAGCACACTCTCTGCAGTGGCAGTGCGTTTCCCGTTAGTAATAGGCAAGGATGATTACACCGAACGAGTTGAAGCATATGTCAGAAACATTCTTGATAAAACCGCAATGAATATTACTGACGGCAACAGCCAAATAGCATTTGTGACGGTTGAAGATGCCGCAAAAGCCCTCAGCATGCTCTCGGAAGTTAAGATAAATGGATGTGTTAACATTGCTTCAGATAATACTTTTTCTGTAAATGATATTATTGAAGAAGTGAAAAAATTAGGCGGGTGTAAACAAAACTATGATACCCAAGGCATGGATATGCCTTTCAACGGTTTTCCCGAGTTCTCTCTTAATACCGCAAAGATTAAAGGCGCAATTGATTACAGGTTCACAGATATTAAAGCATACATGCCAAAACTGATTGATTATTACATAAAAAAGAACAGCTAGTAGTTCATCGTTTCAATAAAAAAAGCAATGGATAACGAATAACTGTTCATTGTCAATTATCCATTATCAATTGCCCCTTTGGAGGCGCCACCCGGATTTGAACCGGGGAATCAGGGTTTTGCAGACCCTTGCCTTACCACTTGGCTATAGCGCCATATTCTGTTTAAGACATGCGCCGCTCTCAAATGAAAGCGGCGCAGACTTTGCGTCTTATGACGCTGGAGCGGGCAACGAGGCTCGAACTCGCTACCTCCACCTTGGCAAGGTGGCGCTCTACCAGATGAGCTATGCCCGCATTTATATGAATTAAGCGCCATATAGACAAATAACCCATATGTGTTGGTAATCTCTACGTGAAAAGCTTGGTGCCTCCGGGCGGAATCGAACCACCGACACGAGGATTTTCAGTCCTCTGCTCTACCAACTGAGCTACAGAGGCAAATTTGGCGACCCGGAACGGGCTCGAACCGTCGACCTCTAGCGTGACAGGCTAGCGTTCTAACCAACTGAACTACCGGGCCAAATTTCTCGGACTATATTATGAACCGCTCGCCTTAGGCTATCCGAACTCCGTTCGGACTGGTGGGGACAATAGGACTCGAACCTATGACCCCCTGCTTGTAAGGCAGNNCAGGTGCTCTAACCAGCTGAGCTATGCCCCCGTCTTGCTGCCTAGCGTCAGCGACGAATAATATAATACCTTGTTTTCAGGCGAATGTCAAGAGAATAATGGAAGGAAAATCAGTTTTTGTTAAACCAATCTTGCCACAAGCTCATCAATGCTCCCGGTAAGGAAATCAACCGGCGGAATTTCAATCATTGTGTAGCAGCCGGCTTGCTGCTTCATAACAGCGCGCGCCGAAGAAACAAGAATCTGCGCCGTAAGCGCCGGATTATTGATGCTCATATTAAACGCGGCGTTTTGATTCTGCGTTATGCCCGACACGCCTTTTCTTGTGAGATTCACGCCGTGGCCGGCATCTTTAAGCGCGTCAACGCTCGGCACTTCAATTACATGCGTATCATCATGAATGAAGTACGCGTCGTTCTTGATTTTTTGACTGACGGTATCGAAATCTGCGCCGGCATTGAGCTCAATGTAAACCATGCGGCGATGAATGCCTGTGCCGATGGGAATCGTCATGGAAAGCGCGTCTTTAACACCCTCAATGGCCTTGACAGCGACAGTGTGCCCCATACTCATGCCAGGCCCAAAGTTAGTGTATGTAATGCCCTTGGGCATCATGGCCTCAAGAAGCGCCCTTATCACGGAATCGCTGCCCGGATCCCAGCCCGCGGAAACAATCGCCGCTGAGTGATTTTCTTTGGCAATCTTATCAAGACGGGTGCGTACTTCAGGAATCATGCTGTGAATATCAAAGCTATCCACAGTTCTGATTCCGGATTTGAGGTAGATTTCCGCCATATCCGGCACCAATCTGCTCGGCGCGCAAAGAATCGCGACATCAACACTTTCAAGCTCGCTTAAGTCCTTGACGACCTTCACTCCATCGATTGACGGAGTTGAGCGCGAAACCACGCCCGCAAGCTTCATGTCCTCGCACTGAGACAGCGCCTCAATTGACGCCTTCCCGATATTTCCATACCCTACCACCGCAACATTTATCATTCAATACCTCTTTTCTTTTATGATAAGCAATCAATAATTGACTATTTCAATTTTTTCGATAATGCAATCCTGTATGGGCTTATAATACTTGCTGTCAACCTCAATTTCGGAGATTTTCTGGATGACGTCCATACCCTCAAACACCTGTCCGAAGACGGTGTGGCCCGTGCTATTGGTTGAATAAAATCCGTCAAGGTGAGGGTTTCCGCCGTTTTGGTCATAGAGCGTGCGGTATTCCTCCGTGACCTTATCCATGTCTAAGGTTTTGTCAAAATTATGAGGCGCCTGCTTATATTGCTCGAAGCTCTGCTCGTAATATTGCCAGTTTGGCGCAGATTTTTCTGTGTTGTTGACGAAGAACTGGCTTGCATTCGTGTTAGCGCCGCTATTTGCCATGGCGACGGAGAAATCAATGTTTACAAGATTTGCGTTGAATTCATCGCCGAATTCTCCTCTGCTTGGCGCGGCCGCCTCGGTTGAGGAAGCGGCTGAGGAGGCGCTGTCATTATACCATATGCTTTTGCCGCCGGTGCCGTCATCTCCGGCCTGAATAACGAAATTCTTAACTACACGGTGAAAAGTCAAGCCGTTATAATATCCGTTCTTTGCTTGCTTCTTAAAATTATACACCGTTTTGGGTGCTTCGTCCGGGAAGAATCTTATTTTGAATTCGCCCATGTCTTTTACCGTGACTACAGCAATCTCTTCACCGNNTCTCCGGCTTATCAAGCTGATAGCCCAGCGGTTTGCCGTTATCTTTTTGAACAAAGTCAGCCTCGGGAATCACCGTTGCCGAGTCTTCCAAAAGAACGCTGACAGCGGCGTCACTGCCTGTATTCTGGCACGCCGCAAACAACGAAATGCAGATTATGGCGGAAAGCACAAGCGCTATCGCTCTTTTTTTATTCATGCTCTTCCCTCTTTTCATAGTTTTTAACAATTTAATTTTATATCATTTTTCAGATGAATTCAAGCAAATCGAGAAGAATTCAGGATATCTTCACAATGAACGACACATTATATTGTTTCGCTGAATCATCACAAAAAATTATAGTAAAACTACTCGACAGAATGAAATTTATGTGATAAAATAAATTCACCATCTTATAAAGGAGGTAATATTATGACAGACAATCAAAACAAGACTCCGGCAAACACACCTGCAAAGCAAGAGGATGAAGGCTTCTTTGAAAGAATCAAGGACGCCGGCGAGGAAAAGCTTGAGGATGTGAAGGATGCGGTCACCGATAAGCTGGGCGATTTGAAGGATGCTGCCGGTGACAAGCTTGAGGATGGCAAGAAAGCTGTTGAAGGCTTTGCAAGCCACCTTTTCGGAGGCAAGAAAGATTAAACCATGTTTAATCGGAAAAATCCCTCATTATGAGGGATTTTTCTTATAGGTTTTTATCTTCTGCATCGCTTTTTTTAATCAATCTCCCGTTTATATAGACATATTCGTCTTCTTCACTTTTCTCTGATTGTGCAGGCTTATTTTCAAGAATTTCTCCATCCGATTCGGCCTTCTCGAGAGCCGTGTCTTTTGAGATTTGCGGCTGAATGAGGTATTTATCAATCAATGGGTATGCCGCAAAGTTTATCAGGTAATTGCAGAAGGCGAAGAGAATCAGAATCATAAGAAGCAGAGCAATGAAAAACACCGGGCCAAGTGCCAGGCTAAGATACGCTCCCAACAGCAAGGCAAGAAAGAAGATTGTCATCAGCAGATTTCTGAGCCCGCCTAACAAAGCCAGAATAAATGCGTTTTTGTATATTTGCCTTAGCTTCAAGTCGAAAGTTATAATCATCACGGGTATATAATACTGCGCAAAGATGAAAAGAATCGTGATGAACAGGGATATAGCAAGCGGAACATAGAAAAATGCGCTAGAAGACAGCAGAGAAAAATAAAAAATGAAAGAGAAGCTGAGAATGACATAAGCAAGATAGCATATTACGCCGTTTATCAAAAGCGCTTTCCAATTGGATTTCACGGTCTTCCAGAAATCAGACGCAACAAACGCATGCTCTTCCCTAACGAAGTTGCGTGAGATAAACGTAAGACCGCCCCAGAACGGGGAAAGAAGAATAAGCGGCAGCGGCATCACATACATCTGCCAGAGATTGAAGAGAAACTCACTGCCGGAAATTGTGAAAACATATACCGGCTGATAAGGCATTAGGATCAGCAGGTAAATAATGCCTCCCACTATCACAACCGGTATTAAAAAAAGAAGATTTGCCAGTGAAAGCTTGCTCAGCTTTCTCCATAGTATCTCAAAAAAGCGAATCGGCGCCGGTTTTTGAGGCTCGTCCTTGCTCACTCCGGGGCCCGGCTTGTTATAGTTTCCGAATCCGAATAATCCCAAAAAATCACCTCCGAATATGTCTGTATTTTCAGCTCATCTTAGCCTTGGGATGCGTTTCATTATACACTTTTTGGAGGCGACCGTCCAGAATCTGAACATAAACCTGTGTTGAGGATATATCGGCGTGCCCCATAATCGTTTGAATATCCTTGACAGAGGCGCCGTTTTCAAGCAGATGAATCGCAAAGGAATGACGAAGCGTGTGCGGAGTTATCTCCTTTATTATGCCGGCCTGTGTGGCATAGCCTTTAACAATCTTCCAAAAACCCTGCCGCGTGAGCCTGCCGCCATTGAGATTGACGAACAGTGCCGTACCGCTGTCCGGGCCTGCGATAAGCCCACGCATACGGTAGATGTAGTCTGATACGGCAACCACGGCGGATGGATAAACGGGAATTGAACGCCCGCCCTTGCTGCCCCGGCAGAAAAGCACGCCTGTTCTCAAATTGATGTCGTTCAAGTCAAGATTTATAAGCTCTGAGGCTCTAATACCCGTGGCATACATCAATTCAAGCATGGCCTTGTCACGGCAGCCTCTGACCTCGGTTATATTCGGCTGGGAAAGCAGAAGCTCTATCTCCTCACCTGTGAGAACCTGCGGCCATTTCTTCTCCACCTTCTCAAGCTTAATGGCCTTGGCAGGGTTTGTGTTCATTATTTCTCTGTAATTTAAGAATTTATAGAGACACCTGACGGACGCTAGAGTCCTTGAAACAGTCGTAGGAGAACGACCTATCTCCTTGAGATAAGCAATGAAGTCTGACACATCCAGCTCAGTTGTATCAGAAAGCTCAGTATTCTTTTTCTCAAGAAAATTAAGGTAATACTGCGTATCGCGCAGATAAGATTCACGCGTATTCGCCGAATTCGCCTTTTGCTCCTTAAGGTAATTTGAGAACTCCTCATAGTAATTCCGCATATTACTTGTCCGCCTTTCAAAATGCCATCTATAAACTGCTTTGTTTCACGAAAAGCAGTGAGCGTAATGTTTCACAGCTTTACACAAGTTTATGATAAACTGCATATCTTTTCCATTATAATGACTGATTCCTGTTTTCTTAGAAATTATTGAAACCAAAATCAAGCGCACAGATTATGATGAGATACAATATACAGCATCAAAAAGCTGTTTTACTTTACAGAAGATGCGCTTTATAAACTATAATACAAATCTCTGCATTTTTCAAGCATAAACATACACTTTCTTTCAAAACCACAAAACTTATGTATAATGCGTTATGTAAACCTATGTATATTGTTGTCGGATATTATGTTAATTACTATTCATATTTATACATTGATATTAAAAAGCGGACTGAAAGTCACTTCAGCCCGCCTCTTTAATTAAAATCAGATTGAAATCTTGTGGAAGATTTTCTTACCCTTCTTGATAATCAGCTCATTTTCCTCGAAATCTGAAAGGCTTATCATCTGCTGCAAATCTGTCGCCTTCTCGTCGTTCACACTTATGCCTCCCTGCTCGACTAACCTCCGCGCCTCTTTCTTTGACGGAGCAAGCTTTGCTGTGACCAGCAGCTCAAGCAGCGGCACACCTTCGCCCTCAAACTCCGCGGCAGAGAGGGCTGTAGTCGGCATATTCTCCGTGTTGCCGCCGGAGACGAATAAAGCTCTCGCTCCCTCTTCCGCTTTCCTGGCCTCATCCTCACCATGCACAAGAGAAGTGAGCTCAAAGGCAAGAATTTCTTTGGCGCGGTTGAGCTCACTGCCCTGCCAGCTCTCCATTTTCGAAATTTCCTCCACAGGAATGAACGTCAGCATCTTAAGGCAGCGGATTACTTCGGTGTCATCGACGTTGCGCCAGTATTGATAGAAATCGAAGACAGAGGTCTTATTCGGGTCAAGCCACACTGCGCCGTTGGCGCTCTTACCCATCTTATTGCCCTCGGCGTTGAGGAGCAGGTTAATCGTCATTGCGTGGGCGTCTTTTCCGAGTTTTCTTCTGATAAGCTCAGTGCCGCCGAGCATATTGCTCCACTGGTCGTCGCCGCCGAACTGCATATTGCAGCCATATTGGAGGAAAAGCTGATAAAAATCATAGCTCTGCATTATCATATAATTGAATTCCAGAAAAGTGAGACCCTTTTCCATTCTCTGCTTGTAACATTCTGCGGCAAGCATACGGTTCACGGAGAAATGCGGGCCGATGTCTCTGATGAATTCCATGTAATTCAGATTCAATAACCAGTCAGCATTATTTACGAGCAGTGCTTTGCCTTCAGAGAAATCAATGAAACGGCTCATTTGCTTTCTGAAGCATTCGACGTAATAATCAATCGTCTCCTTGGTCAGCACGTTTCTAAGGTCGCTTCTGCCTGTGGGGTCGCCCACCATACCTGTGCCGCCGCCTACAAGCGCAATCGGCTTGTTTCCTGCCATCTGGAGGCGTTTCATTAGGCTTAGTGCCATGAAATGCCCCGCGTGGAGACTGTCAGCAGTGGGGTCAAAGCCGATGTAGAAGGTCGCCTTCCCCGCGTTCACCATCTCCCTTATTTCTTCCTCGTTTGTCACCTGCGCAAGAAGTCCTCTTGCCTGAAGTTCTTCATAAACTCCCATTTTTATCTCCTTTCTGTTTCTGGCACAGAAAAACCCTCTGTGCTTTTTAACACAGAGGGCGAATAATCGCGGTACCACCTCAGTTTATCACGGCCTTGCAACCGTGACCTCAACGGGCACGTGCATGCCCTTGCGCGTTAACGTGCGCATACGGCTCAACCCTACTCATTTCAGGCGGCAGCTCGGGAAGGTAACTTCAATTATGACCTCGGCCTGCTCTCACCAACCGCAGACTCTCTGAACGAAAAATCATAACCTACTTAATTTCCGTCATAGCTATTAACCTTATTATATAAGCGAGAACGCTAATTGTCAAGGCTTTTGCGAAGCATCTCCTCAGCCATAAGCAGTCTCATGTCAGTAACATCATCGCCGCCGATGATTCTCGCAAGCTCATGCTTTCTCTCACCATACGTGAGTTCTTCAACATGAGTGTAGGTTCGCGCGTCATCGGCACTCTTGCTGATATACAGATGATTGTCGGCATAGGCTGCGATCTGTGCGAGATGAGTTATGCAGATAACCTGCCTGTTTTTCGATACCTCACTGAGCTTCTCGCCCACCTTATTCCCTGCCTCACCGCTGATGCCGTTGTCTATCTCATCGAAGATGAGCGTTTCGATACCGTCCTTGCCCGCCAACACCGTTTTGATTGCCAGCATAATCCTGGACAGCTCTCCGCCCGAAGCAATCTTAGACATCGGCTTCGGCGGCTCGCCTTTATTGGCTGACACCATGAACTGTATTTTGTCGCAACCCAAATTATAAAGCGGGACGCGCTCGGCTTCCACGAGAAACTCTATTCCGGGCATATTGAGAAATTGCAATTCAGCCTTTACGCGCTGCGAAAACTCCAACGCGGCGGATTTTCTTAATCTCGAAAGCTCTTTGGCCTCATTTATTGCTTTTAGCTTTATTATCTCATATTCTCCCTCAAGCGCTGCCCTTTCGGTATCGGAGAATTCTATATCGTGAAGCTCTGTTTTCGCCTTTTCCAGGAAGGCAAGCATTTTTTCCTCGCTGTCTCCATATTTCAAGCCGAGGCGGTAAAGCAAGTCAAGGCGCTCTTCTATCTCATTCAGGCGTGAGGGATTATAATCCGTCGAAACCTCGCGAAGAAGGCTTTCGGCGTCTTCAAGGATAAATTCGGCTTCTCTGAGTTTCCCTGCCGCAACCTCGATGCTGCTTTGATACTCTGCCACTGCTTCAAGTGATATAGCCGCCTCTGATATATTTGAAGTCGCACCGTTCAGATTATCATCGTCACCGGCGAGAAGGATTCTGGCAAGATTTATAGCCTCGGTAATTCTCTCACTGTTGCGAATGGCGTCTCTCTCGGCGCCGAGCTCACTTTGCTCATTTGGCTTGATATCCGCCTCTTCAAGCTCATTTATCTGATAGCGCAGCAAATCTATGCGCCTGGCTTTCTCGCCCTCATCTGTGTTGAAATTGTCAAGTTTTCTGCGGATTTCCCTCAATTTACGGAAGGTATCGCCATATTGCTCAAGAAGTGTGGTTATTTCCGCGAAGCTGTCAATGTAATTGATATGCACATCGGGAGAGAGCAAATCATAGCTCTCATGCTGACCGTGAATGCTTATAAGCCTTGCGCCTATCTGCTTGAGCGTGGAGAGGATTATCGGCACGCCGTTGAGCTTGCAGACAGATTTCCCCTCAGCTTTGATTTCCCGCTGAATCAGCACAGAGCCGTCTTCCTCAATGTTATAACCCTCATTTCTTATTGAATCCAAAATCAGGGGGCTCACATCTGTAAACATAGCAAAAACCGAGGCAGAAGAAGCACCGGTTCTGATAAGCTCCTTTGAGGTACGCTCTCCCAGAACGGCGTTTATGGCGTCGATTATTATAGACTTGCCCGCGCCCGTCTCACCAGTCATAACCGTGAGCCCGGAGGAAAAGTCAATTGACGCCTTTTCTATGACCGCTATATTATTGATTGAAAGCTGACTTAACATATTTCACCTGCTGCCGATTAACTTCCTGAAGCCTTCTTCTGTTTCTTTTGCAGTGCTCTCATCTGTGCACACTATGAAGATGGTGTCTTCCCCCGCCAGCGTGCCGACAAAGCCCTGCCAGTAGATGGAATCCATTGAGGCGCACACAGCTTGCGCCATGCCTGTTTGCGTTTTCACCACGACCATGTTCATTGAGGATTCCACGGTTTTTACGGAATCTGAAAACAATGAATAAAACTTTGATGAAATATCGCCGGTGTTCTCGCCACCGGTGGAATATCTATACTGACCGTTGCGCGAAAGAGCCTTAACGAGGCGAAGTTCCTTAATATCGCGCGAGACAGTTGCTTGTGTGACATCGAAACCGCCTTCACGTAGGAATATAAGCAGTTCTTCCTGCGTGTCAATGTCATTCTCCTTGATTAGTTCAAGGATTTTTGCGTGTCTTCTGGTTTTCATCTCACCCTCCGTTTCCATCATTGATGATTTTTTTATTCAAGGTATCATAAAAGCTCTTGCTTTCCGCATTTACAAAAGAAGCAAAAAGCTTTGATTTGCTGAACACAATTGAGTCACCCTCTTTGATTTCATATGGCTCTCCCCCGTCTATCGTAAGAAAAGCAGGTTGTTTATTCTTGCTCAAGGCAATGTGGATTTTTGTGTCCGGCGCGTAAATGATACTTCGATTGAAAAGTGAATGCGGGCAAATTGGTGTGTAAATCATGCAATCGACGGTTGGCTCAACCACCGGCCCGCCCGCCGAAAGTGAGTATGCTGTGGAGCCGGTCGGCGTAGCTACAATAAGCCCGTCGGCGCTGTATTCATAACGCCTGCGCTCATTTATCGCAATGCTGTAGTTAAGCATTGCGGAATATGCGCTTTTCACAACAGCATCGTTCAGCGCGGTGAACTTGATTTTTTCACCGCCAAGCGAAGTGACCTCGGCGTCAAGCATCATGCGTTTTTCAAGCTCATAATCGCCTTTAAGTATCTCCGTGATTCTTTCGATGTCTTCCCCTTCAAGCGCCGCGGTGAAGCCGAGGTTCCCGGCATTGACGCCGATTATCGGCTTATTCAGCTTGGCAGCGGCCTTTGAAGTATGGATAATCGTGCCATCACCGCCTATCACGATGAAAATATCAGCACCTCGTATTTCATCACTGCTTACGATATACTCCTCGGCTCTCCTGTATTCCTTGAGAATATAGGCAAAGTCATGCTCGCGAAGAAGCGAAATGAGCCTCTCAGCATAGACTTTAACCTTTTCTTTTTCATAATTTGCAATTACGGCAACCTTCATATCACGCCTCATTAAGTGTCGAATGCGATTCATCAACCAGTATAGCTATATCAGGAAAATCTTTATCTATCTCAGGTGAACTCTCTTTCTTCAGATGGATGAGATATTCGATATTCCCCTCCGGGCCTTTAACAGGCGAATAGGTCAAGTCAAGAGGAGAATAGCCGTTTGCAAGCGCAAAACCCACGATTTTTTTGACTACCTCGACATGCACGGCTTTATCTCTGACGACGCCCCTCTTTCCCACTTTCTCACGCCCTGCTTCAAACTGCGGTTTGATAAGGCATCCAAGCTCGGCATCTTCTTTGAGCAAATCATAAACAGCTTTAAGAATAATCGTGAGTGAGATGAAAGAGACATCAATCGAGGCAAAATCAATGCCCTCGGGTATTTCAGCTCTCGTGAGATTTCTGGCGTTTGTTCTCTCTAAATTTACTACGCGCTCATCTGTTCTGAGCTTCCATGCAAGCTGCCCATAGCCCACATCGACCGAGTAGACCTTCTTTGCGCCGTTTTGTAGCATGCAATCGGTGAAGCCGCCGGTTGAAGCGCCTATGTCCATACATGTTTTCCCGCTCAAATCTATCGAGAAGGCTTCAATGGCCTTTTCAAGCTTTAATCCGCCGCGGCTCACGTATTTCAAAGCATTGCCGCGCACTTCAAACTGCACTTGCTCATCGAAAAACGCTCCGGCCTTGTCACATTTCTGATTATCTATGTACACCAAGCCCGCCATAATCAGGGCCTTTGCCCTCTCCCTGCTTTCAGAAAAGCCTTTCTCAAAGAGGAGTATATCCAAACGCTTTTTCACTGTTCCTCCGCTACAAATTATCTTCAATAGAGCTCATAATCCCATTGAAATCTAAGTCATTTTTTTCAAGCAGACGGTACATCGGTGCATGAGGTTGGAAAATATTATCGACAGCTTTTAAGGTGAACTCTCCCTTAAAACCGCTTTGATAAAGAGAGCTGCAAAAACCCTCTCCAATGCCGCCTTGCTTGGTGCCTTCTTCAATAAAAAACACCCTCTTCGCGCATAAGCATTCCTCGGCAGCGCAGATATCAAGCGGAATTATACGGTTTAGCTTGATATGCCTGACCTTCAAGCCCTTGAGCCTAAGCTTCTCAAAAACCTGAGCCGCAACCGAAAACAGCCGCCCATATGATACTATCACAATATCCGCGCTGCTGTCACCGAAAACACTGAAAGCACTCTCGCTCACCTTGAAGTAATCCGGCTTATAAAGTTCTGTGCCTCTGGGATATCTGATTGCCGAAAAACCGCTGTGTGATATGAGGTGTTCAAGCTGAAGCTCAAGCTCGTCATAAAATGCCGGAGAATACACGGTTATATTCGGCACAGTTCGGAGATAGGCTGAATCCAGCAAGCCCTGATGAGTTTTGCCGTCTTCGCCGACGAAGCCGCAGCGGTCAATGCCCAGGATTATCTTGGCATTTTGCAGTGAAACATCGTGAATCATCTCATCATACGCACGCTGAAGGAAAGTGGAATACACCGCGAAAACCGGCAGCATTCCTTTTGTGGCAAGCCCGCCCGCAAAGGTGACCGCATGCTCCTCGGCGATGCCGACGTCATAGAATCTATCAGGAAAATTCGCCTTGAAATATGAAAGACCCGTGCCGCTATCCATTGCGGCGGTGATAGCGCAAATTTTTTCATTTCTGCCGGCCAATTCAGTCAATTTTTTGCCGAAAATATCAGAAAAGGTTTCCATGTTTCCGTTCATCTCTCCGGTTTCCACATCGAAGCCTGAAAGACCGTGGAAAGCCCCGGGTGCGTTCTCCGCATATCTGTAACCTTTTCCCTTATAGGTTCTCACATGAATGAGAACCGGGCGGTCTATAAGCTTGGCGCCTTCAAGGATTTCAGTAACTTGCTCGATATTGTGCCCGTCAAACGGACCGTAGTAACGAAAGCCCATGTCTTCAAAAACGTTCGAGCGATAAAGCAGCTTCTTAATCGTTCTCTTGCCCCAGCGTAGGAATCTCGCAATTCCCGCGCCAATAAACGGGGTTTTTCCGAGAAAATCTTCAGTGCGGTTCTTCGTGTTGATATATCCCGGGCGAGAGCGCATATATGCCAAATGGCGGGAAATAGAGCCGACATTCTTTGATATGGACATCTTGTTATCATTGAGGATAACGATGAAATTTCTTTTCAGCCTGCCCGCGTTATTGAGCCCTTCATAGGCAAGCCCGCCGGTGAGAGCGCCGTCGCCTATAACAGCGACTGTGTGGTTAGCTTTCCCCAAATGAAAATCTGCCTCAGAGGCGCCAAGCGCAGAGGAAATTGAGGCACTGGCATGGCCGGAGGTAAAAGAATCGAAAACACTTTCTTTTTTATCGGGAAAGCCTGAAATGCCGCCTTCGGTTCTTATGCTTTTGAAATCATTGTAACGGCCCGTGAGCAATTTATAGGGATACACCTGATGCCCAACGTCCCAAACGATGTTGTCTTCAGGCGGGTTGAAGGCTCTCATTAACGCAACTGAAAGCTCGACAACACCTAAGTTTGAAGAGAGATGACCGCCGTTATCCGAAACCGTCTCAATTATCGTGCTTCTTATCTCCTCGCAAAGCTTGGCTTGCTCGTCAGATGTCAATTTCCGCACATCAGACGGCAAAGATATTTTCGGAAGAATTGCTGGTGATGTATCAGACATTGTATCAATCCTTATGCGTTTTGAATTTTTGCCGCGGTTACGGTATTTTTCATGAGCATAGCAATCGTCATGGGGCCTACTCCGCCCGGCACGGGTGTAATGAAAGAAGCCTTTGGCTCCGCTTCGATAAAGCTCACGTCTCCGCACAGCTTTCCTTTTTCATCGCGGTTCATGCCCACATCTATGACGATCGCGTCTGGTTTTACCATGTCTCCGGTGACGAAGCCTGCTCTGCCTACCGCCGAGACGAGAATATCCGCCGTTTTGCATATTTCGGCGAGATTTTTCGTTCTGCTGTGGCAAATCGTAACCGTTGCGTTTGCGTGAAGCAGCAGCATCGCCATAGGCTTGCCGACTATATTGCTTCTGCCTATCACAACGCAGTTTTTGCCATCGACTCTTTCACCGGTGGAGCTTATAAGCTCCATAACACCTGCGGGCGTACACGGAAGGAAATCAAAATCGCCTATCATGATTTTGCCGACGTTATACGGATGAAAGGCATCGACGTCTTTTACGGGCAAAATCGCCTCAATCACGGCCATTTCATCAATATGTTTTGGAAGCGGGGCCTGCACGAGTATACCGCTGATTTTTTCATCCGCATTCAGCTTGCCTATAAGCTCAATAAGCTCGGTCTGCGTGGTCTCCTCGGGCAAAGCATATTCCTCGGAATATATGCCGACCTCTTCGCACGCGCGCTTTTTATTACGCACATATATTTTTGAGGCCGAGTCTTCTCCCACGATTATCACCGCAAGCCCGGGAGCTATGCCACGCTCTTTGAGAGATGCTACCTCTTCACTCACGTTTTGCTTCACAGCGGCCGAAACAGCCTTGCCATCAATTATCCTTGCCATTCTCCGCCTCCGGATCATTAGAGTTTTGGTCGTCAATCTTTTCCGTGCTGTTTTCTTCCGTATTTATAGCTGTCTCTTCCTGTTTAGATGAATCGGCTTCCGGAAGTTTATAGTCTTCACCTATTCCGTTGAGCTCCATAGCTTTCTTGCTTCCGCAGCCTGTAAGAACCGTTCTTTTGCGAAGAATAATCAGCATCACTGCGCTGAAGAGAACCAGCGCCGCCGCAACCACCATGGAAACCTTGAACGGACCTACCATCAGGCTGTCTGTCCTGACGGATTCAATGAAAAATCTGCACGCACCATACCACAAAATATACATCAAAAAGGTCTGGCCGTCATATCTTCTGAGCCTCGTGTTAAAGAAATGCAGCAAAATAAAACCGACAGCGCACAGCACAGATTCATAGAGGAAGGTCGGGTGTACCGGCATAAGCGGGTCAACCGTTATGCCTTGAGCCAGCAGAGCACCCTGATGGCTTTGAAGATAGCTGGTGGTTGCGTCGCTAATCATGCCGAATATACTGTCTGTGTTGCTGCCGAAAGCCTCCTGATTGAAATAGTTGCCCCAGCGGCCTATAGCCTGCCCTATAAGAAAGCTCACTCCGACTATGTCAAGCACAGCCGCGGTGCTCATCTTTCTGATTCTCGTCATCACAATTCCACCGATAACCGCGCCGATAAGCCCGCCGAAGAAGCCGAGCCCGCCCTCCCAGATTCGCAGAATCTTCATCGGGTCATCGTAATACGGGTTCGTTCCGCCCTCGGGCACCGGATAGAAAATCACGAAATAGAGTCTGAGACCGATAACCGCACAAATCAGGCCGACGATTACAACGTCAACGAGCTTATCGCCATTGATGTTCATCTTTTTAATCTGTGAAAACCCGTATGCTACCGACAGTAAGAAGCCCACAGTGATGAGCAAGCCGTACCATTTCATGGAGAAGCTGCCTATGGTAAAAGCTGTTTCGTTTAATATGAACTCCCATCCTAACTTAGGAAACTGAACAATATGTTCCATTTTAGTCCTCCTCTATAGGCGTAATGACTGAGAGCGCGCTCATATCTTCTATAAAAATGCTCTCCAGTTTTTCTTGCAAATCTTCAATTTTCAGCTCAATAAAAGCATCGATATATTTAAAGAATTCTCTGTCCTTGAAATTAAGCGCCATCATGGCGTTTGCAATATTTGACGGGCTGTTGAGCGCACTGACGTTGCTGCCGTAAAGCGCTTTTTTAGAGCGCTCGAAAGCGTCATGCGGAATGCCCTCAGTTTTGAAGCGCTCAGCCTCCTTAAGAATCAGAGAAGCAACGCGCTTTGGATCTTTGGATTCCCCGTTCCAGAAGACGGCGGCATAGCCCTCGCCCTCAAAGTACTCATGGCTGAAGGAAGCCTCATTAACAAGCCCTTCGTCCAGCAGCTCTCGGAAAAGCCTGCTTGAATCAGACGAAAAAACATCAAGCAGAACCTCCATTGCCGCAATGTCTTTCTCTGTGCGATAGCTTGCCCTGACTTTTTCTTTGAAGCCGAACTGAAACAGCGGCGCAGCGACCGATAGCTTCTCTTCAATATAGCGCTCTTTGACACTGTCCGGTTCTTCCGGGAAAACCCTTGTAACCTCAACCGGCGCGGATTTCTTCAGCATCTCATCGCATATGGCGAGAATCTCGTCTTTATCGGCATTCCCGGCTATTACAAGCGCCATATTATTGAGATTATAGAATGTGTTATAGCACCTGTAAAGATGCTGCGGCGTTATCTCTGCTATGCTTTTAACGGTGCCGGCAATGTCGTCTCTTATAGGATGGCTATGATAAAGCGCCCTGAGATGATTGAACATAANNTTCTTTCGGGAAAACTCTCGTGACCTCAACCGGCTCAGATTTTTTCAGCATCTTATCGCATATGGCGAGAATTTCGGCTTCATCGACATTTCCTGCTATTACAAGTGCCATATTGTTGAGATTGTAGAACGTATTGTAGCACCTGTAAAGGTGCTGCGGCGTTATCTTGGCTATGCTGCTGACGGTGCCGGCTATATCGTCTCTTATTGGGTGGCTGTGATAAAGCGCTCGAAGATGATTGAACATAACGCGCCATTGCGGGTCATCGTCATACATCTTGATTTCCTGCCCGATTATCCCCTGTTCCTTGTCAATCGTCTCTTGCGTAAAATATGGTGACTGCACAAAATCAAGCAAAATCTCCAACGATTCGCTGAAATTATCCGTGCATGAGAAAAGATAACATGTCATATCAAACGAGGTGTACGCGTTGGCGCTAGCGCCGGTTTTGGCGTAGCGCAGAAAAGCGTCGCCTTCCTCGCTTTCAAACAGCTTATGCTCTAAAAAATGAGCTATCCCCTCAGGCACTCTCTCCGCCGAGCTCTCATCACTGCGCTTGAAACAATTATCCACAGAGCCGTATTTCGTACCGAAAATGGCATATGTTGTGCTGATTTGCTTCGGATAGATAAATATATCAAGACCGGAGGCGTGCTTGAGCTTATAAAAGCTGTCTCCTACCTGCCTGCTTGCGATTTTTTCCATTCTTATCACCTATTGGGAATTCCCTTTCAAAATATAGACTGTGTCAAGGTTCAAGAAATTCGCCGTGTCGATTATACTTTGCTTTGTAACAGTCTTGAGCTTTTCGGCTCTCTCCTCCGGTAAATCAATCTCATCATAGAACATCTGCGATAAGCACCAAAGCTCGGTAGAATGAAGCGAATCCTTCACTCCGTTATATGAATTTATCATTGCCAGCTTTGCCGCCTCAATTTCCGCGTCGGTTATATCTCCTCTTTGCATGGCCTCAATCTGCTTGGAAATCTCTTTTCGCGCATCCTCAAGATTTTCAGTCTCCACACCGCTTTCAATCGTCATCGAATTCGTGAGGGTGTCGATTCTTGAAGAGCAATAATAGCACAGATGCTTTGCTTCGCGGACATTCAGAAACAGCTTTGAGCTGGGCGTTCCGCCCAGAATAGCGCTCATGAGATGCATCGTTATCCTATCAGCCGCTTGAGGGGGCATCCTGTAGCCCATCACAAGCTTAGACTGTGAAAGCTTCATGGTTTCTGTTATTTCCTTGGTATCTGCTGATGAGGCTTTAGGCTTATATGAATATTCTTTCCCGAGCTTAGAGAAGGCAGACTCAAAAAGTGAAATATCCTGCGTGCAGTTGCCGAGGATAAATATCTCGAACTTTGCCGAGGAAAGAAGCTCATCCCAAGCAGACGAGACAGCCTCAAGCGTCAGCTTTTCAACATCGGCTTTCTCACCGTAACGACCTATGCCCTCTGCCTCGCTGTCAAATATAATTTCGTTCGCGCGCGTTCTTGCATAGTTAATCTTATCATTGAATTCTGCGTCAAAGATTTCGAGGATCTGGCGCTTTTCCTGCTCAAAGCCTTCGCTTGGAAAAAGACCGTTTTTCTTCAGCGGATTGAAAAGAATACTTAGCAGAATACCCAAAAGCTCGCTTTGCATGTTTTCGTCGTCAAACGCGTATCTATCAGCGATGCCGCCGACTGAAAGCGTCAAAATCTGATAGCTGCCGATTTTTGACACACTTGAATCCACATAGGCGCCGTAAAGCTCGGCAAGCCTCTGCCCGAAAGCGGTGTAATCCGGGTATTCAGACGTCGCGCGTGTGACAAGTGAAGGAAGAATTCCGTATTTTGCGGCTGTTTCATGGGAGAGCGGAACCACCATATTTACGGATATTCTCATCGTTTTGAAGTTCTCGTTAATGAAGCTGTGAATATTCACTCCGTCTGTTATCATATAAGTTTTTATTTCTGCCATTTTTACCTCTGCATTACAATTTAACTTGAATAAATATACTAAGAACCCAAATATTATACCACACTATATTCATAAAAGAAAGCAAAGAAAAAAGCCGCGGAGCACGGCTTTTCAATCGAAATTATTTCGTGCCGAAGATTCTGTCTCCGGCATCTCCCAACCCGGGCATTATATAGCCGTTTTCATTGAGCTTTTCATCGACGGCGGCACAGTAAATATGGATGTCGGGGTGTTTCTTATGCAAGGCCTCAATCCCCTCGGGCGCTGCGATTATACACAGGAATTTGATATTCTTGGGATTGCTTTTCTTTACAATGTCAATGGCGTCTATGGCCGACCCTCCCGTGGCAAGCATGGGGTCGAGAACTATTACCTCGCGCTCCTCAATATCCGGCGGCAGCTTGTTGTAGTATTCTATCGGCTTGAGTGTATCGTGGTCTCTGTAAAGCCCGATATGCCCAACCTTTGCTGACGGCACAAGATTGAGCATTCCGTCAACCATTCCGAGCCCCGCGCGGAGAATCGGCACGAACGCAAGCTTTCTGCCGGAAATTACCTTTGTCGTCGTGATTTGCATTGGGGTTTCCGTCTGCACGTTCACAAGGGGTAAATCGCGTGTGGCCTCATAGCACATCAGTGTAGCAATCTCGCTGACAAGCTCGCGAAAGCTCTTCGTGCCTGTGGAGATGTCACGCAGGAATGTGAGCTTGTGCTGGATAAGCGGATGGTCCATAACAAATACTTTTTGCATAATAGCCTCCATTCTAGTCTTTATTCTCAATTTCCATGATTTCATTTACTCTTCGCTGATGCCTGCCGCCCTCAAATTCAGTTTTGAGGAAAATATCTACCATTTTTATCGCGAGGCTTTCATCGACGACTTTCTGCCCCATGCAAAGAATATTGGCATTGTTATGTTTTCTCGTCATCTCAGCTGTATATTCATTTGTGCAGGTTGCGGCGCGAATTCCGCGCACCTTGTTCGCCGCCATGCAGACGCCGATGCCTGTGGTGCAAATGAGAATACCTAAATCTGCCTCTTTCGCGGCAACCATCTCCGCCGCCTTTCGGGCTATCAGCGCATAATCAACCGATTCCTCACCGAATGCGCCGAAATCGGTAAACTCTCTGCCGCTTTCGCTGAGATGAGCTTTTATGGCTTCTTTCAGTTTATACCCGCCGTGGTCGGAGCCAATTGCAATCATATTCTCTCCTCGCTTATTTGTTTTTCTTTTAATTCTCTTTCAGCCTGCGGCAAGCGTAAATATGAGGGCGCTAAGTCCCTCGGGCTGATAAGCTTTTCTCCGCTGCTCATTTTTTCCGCAGCGGCCATTGCAACCGAGGCCGCTTTCTGGTATCTCATGCCCTCGCCTGCAAGAATAACTCCGGTGTCATGCAGCTTACCATAACAAAGCTCCGCACCGTCACCTATGAGGAGCATGTCACTGCCGTATTTTTCGCCATCGACCCGCAAAGCTTCTATCATCACGGCTCTGTCTTCACACAGGCGAACAGGCTTGCCTTTTTCAATGCGAAAAACAGCATTATAAACCTGCTCTCTTCGCGCATCCATCACAGCGCAGATTATCCTTCCCTCCAGCTCCGTGGCATTATATGCGATAGCCTCCAAAGTGGAAATTGGGCAGCACGGCGCATTATTAGTGAACGCCAAGCCTTTTACGCATGAAACACCTATGCGCACGCCCGTGAAAGAGCCAGGGCCGTTTGTGACAGCAAAAGCATCAATATCAGATACTGTGAGCTTTGTGAGGCACAGCAAGCTTTCAATCATCGGCATAAGAGTTTCACTGTGGGTTTGCGCAGTGTTCATATAATAGTCGCCGAGGATTTTGCCGTCTTCATATATTGTCGCCGAAGCTGGCTTTGCGGAGGAATCAACCGCCAGAATTCTCATAAATCTATACCCGATATCCTTATAATTCGCTCATTCTCGGTCGCTCCCAGAGATAAATCAATCCGTATGGCGTCATTTGGAATGGCAGACTCGACATTTTCGCTCCACTCGATGATAAGCACACCGTCACCGCTTATGTAATCAAAGAAGCCAGTGGAATATAAGTCTTCCCATGAGGTTATGCGGTACATATCAAAGTGATATACCTTCAGCCTGCCGTCATATTCGTTCATCAGAGTAAACGTAGGGCTTGAAACGGCATTTTCAGCACCGAGGGCGTTCATTATGCCGTTTGTGAAGGTCGTCTTCCCCGCGCCCATGCCGCCGGTGAAAGCGATTACTTCCCCGCCGCTCAGCTTCCCGGCAACAAGCCCTGCTATGCTTTCCGTTTCAGTCAGTGAATGCGAAACTATCTCTTTCATCAGAATAACCCGTGAATGACAGAAGAGTTGTCCACATCAATTTTCTCTGCCGCGGGAACTTTCGGCAGCCCCGGCATCGTCATGATATCTCCGGCGTATGCCACGACAAAGCCTGCGCCGTTTGAAAGACGCAAGTCTCTGATTGTAACGGTGAAATTCTGCGGCCTGCCTAAGAGCGCAGGGTCATCTGACAGCGAATACTGCGTTTTTGCAATGCAGACGGGCAAGCCGTCTCCCCCGAGCTTTTTTATTTCCTTGAGTGATTTTACCGCGGCGTTTGTGAGAGTTATACTGTCGGCGCCGTAAATCGTTTTCGCTATAGCCTCGATTTTCTCTTCAATTGGCAGCTCGAGGCTGTAAATTGGCTCGTATTGCGCTGTGGAGGCATCTATGACATCACACACCTTTTGCGCAAGTTCAATTCCGCCGTCGCCGCCCTTTATGAAGACCTCTGAAAGAGCATATTCAACTTTCAGTTCCTTACAGTAGGAGTCAATGATTGCAAGCTCGGCTTCAGTGTCAGTGTGAAAACGGTTGATAGCCACAACCACCGGAAGCTTAAACTTCCGCATATTTTCAATGTGCGCCTTCAAATTGATAATTCCCTTATTCAGCGCTTCCGTGTTCTCGGCGGATAAATCAGCCTTTGCAACTCCGCCGTTATATTTAAGCGCACGAACCGTCGCGACTATCACGACGCAAGCGGGCTTCAAGCCGGCTTTCCTGCACTTGATGTCAAGGAATTTCTCCGCGCCTAAATCAGAGCCGAAGCCGGCCTCTGTTATGCAGTAATCAGCAAGCTTGAGGGCAAGCTTCGTCGCGCGCACGGAGTTGCAGCCGTGAGCAATGTTGGCAAACGGGCCGCCGTGCATTATCGCCGGTGTACCTTCAATTGTCTGAACCAAGTTCGGATTTATCGCGTCCTTAAGAAGCGCCGCCATTGCGCCTTCAGCCTTTATATCTTTGGCAAAAATCGGCTCTCCGCCAAAACTGTAGGCAATGAGGATATTTCCGAGCCTCTCCTTGAGGTCGGCGAGGTCATTCGAGAGGCAGAGAATAGCCATTACCTCAGAGGCAACTGTGATTATAAAGCCATCTTCCCTGGGCACACCGTTAATCTTTCCGCCCAGCCCGATAACTGTATTGCGCAAGGCTCTGTCATTCATGTCAAGGCAGCGCTTAATGAGGATTCTTCGTTGGTCTATCCCGAGCGCATTGCCCTGCTGAATATGGTTATCCAGAAGCGCACAGCAGAGATTATTGGCAGAAGTGATGGCGTGCATGTCGCCGGTGAAATGCAGATTAATATCCTCCATCGGCAGAACCTGCGCGTACCCGCCGCCTGCCGCACCGCCCTTAACGCCGAAAACCGGGCCGAGCGACGGCTCACGCAATGCAATTATCGCGTTTTTCCCTATTTTTGCCATCGCCTGACCAAGCCCCGCGGTGGTGGTCGTTTTACCCTCTCCGGCAGGCGTGGGGTTGATTGCCGTCACGAGAATAAGCTTACCGTCTTCATTGCTCTGCGCCTTTTCATAAGCTGCGTTATTTATCTTAGCCTTATATTTGCCGTAAAATTCCAAGTCATCTTCACAAAGCCCGACTTTCTCCGCGATTTCGTTAATCGGAAGCAGCTTTGTGCCCTGTGCAATCTCAATATCTGATAACATGCCTTGTCCTCGCTTTATTATAAATTCCATTAAGAATTATAGTACAAAAGAGGCTGTGAGTAAAGCGGAAACGAAAAAGTTGAAGAAAAAGCCCGGTTGTGCTATACTTGATTTACATAATTTTCGAAAAAGGTATATTATGGCTAGAGTTAAACGCATATTTAAGGCAATTTGGAATTATATCAGAACCACCGATATTATCCTGTGGCTCATCATCCTCGCGATTTCAGCTTTCAGCATTGTGCTTCTGCAAAGCGTATCGAGGGCGACCACGGTCGATTATGCACGCACACAAATGATCGCAAGCGCTTTGGGCATCGCGGGCGCTATTATCATCTCGATTATGGATTACGAGCTTGTGGCGGAAAAATGGAAGATAATCGCGGTGATTTCGGTTCTGCTTATGATTTACACAAAGCTCTTCGGTGAGAATATCCAAAACAGTGGAGAGGTGGACGCCACCTCGTGGATTTTAATCGGCGGAAGAACCTTTCAAACCTCAGAGCTGATTAAAATCGCTTTTATCATCACTTTTTCAAAGCATCTGGATATGCTTGTGAAATCTGATAAGCTTAATTCAGCGTCAGGGGCGCTTACACTTACTGCCCATCTGGGCGTAATCTTTCTCCTCTGCTCCTGGCAGGGCGACACCGGTGCGGGAATCGTCTTCGTTGCTATGGCTCTGTTTATGGCATTCATCGCCGGCTTGAGAATAAGGTTTTTTGCCGTTCTTTTTGCCGGTGCGGCGCTCTTGGTGCCACTGGCCTGGCAATTCTGGTTTAAGCCATATCAAAAGCTGCGTTTTTCAGCCATCTTCAACTTAGATGACCCCGAAGTGCAAATCAACGAGGGCTATCAGCAATATCAAGGCATGATTTCCATCGGCAGCGGCGAGGTGAACGGCACGGGGCTTGGAAACGGGCCGAGAGTGGCAAGCAACAGCGTCACCTTTCAGCAGAGTGATTTCATCTTCTCCGTTGCAGGTGAAGAATTGGGCTTTATCGGCTGTGTGGCGATAATCGCACTGCTGGCAATTCTGATGCTCAAGGTTTTGCATGTGGCGCATTCCTCAAGAGATAATCTCGGCAGATATATGTGTTATGGCTTTTTCGGTCTGATTTTTATTCAAACGGTTGTAAACATCGGTATGTGTTTGACTATTCTGCCAGTCATGGGGCTTACTTTACCCTTCTTCAGCGCGGGAGGTTCATCGGCCATGTGCCTTTATTTCGGGATAGGGCTTGTTCAGTCGGTTTATTCGCGGCGAAAGGAGAACGGCGGCTTCCATCTGAGCCGTAAAGCACCGCTGAAGCTTCAATATAATAAGTTGAGAAAGAGAGCATAACGTAGACGCAGCGAACCCCTCACATATATGTGAGGGGCTTTTCTATTTATTGAAAATATCTCTCTGCATTTCAGCAAGCTTTTCTCTGCGGAAATCAGTTTCTTCTGCGTTCATGCTCAGCTCTCCGTCATCTGTTATTGTAAGAACAGCTCCTGCCCTTGCTGCGTCAGGGAGTTCCTTCACGGGAATCGCAAAGCTTTCCCTTTCAGGGGATTCGCATATCGCATAGGTACCCTCGAATCTGTCAATTATCAGCTTTCTCATATCATTTCTCCGTTGTGAAGATTATTTCTTCTCCGTTTGAGGAGAGAGTGACGAGGCCGTCCAAATCGGTGCGGTACATCATAACGCCACTATCCTCAAGCCTTTCCAAAACCTCTGCCGTCGGCAGATTATCACTATCCTTACCGGTGCAAAGTACCGCGTGACCAGGATTCACGGCGCGTAAAAAATCCTCGCTTGTGGAGGTACGGCTGCCGTGGTGCCCAGCTTTTAGTACATCTGCCGACAAATCAACACCGGCTTCTATCATCTGAAGTTCTGCCCTCTCCTCCATGTCTCCGCAAAAGAGAATGGAGGTGTTTTTGTATATAAGCTTTATAACAAGTGAATAATCATTGACGTCAAAATGCTCGTTTATCGGGCCTAGGATTTCAAATTCCGCCTCTCCGAGGCTATACGCGCCGGAATTGGTATATGTGAGCGGCACCGCTTTGTCTTTCGCTGCGTCCAGCGCCGCAGCAAGCTCTCGATTTGCCTCATAATCAATCAACTCTTCTCTGATTACCGGCTGTATGATTTCGCCTATCTCGAACTCGGAAATAATATGTGAAGCACTGCCGGTATGGTCGCTGTCCGGATGAGACAGAAAAAGATACTCAAGCCGCTCAACACCGAGCTTCCTCATCATGACTTCAATATCGTCTTTCCTATCAACCGTGCCAGTATCTATCATTGCAAATTCATCACCAAGTTGAATGATTATTGAATCCGCCTTGCCTACATCAAGAAAATAAACGTTAAGCGGGTAATCCTTCGTGATTCCAGGAACTCCGCGCAAGTTCAGCTTATCTTCGGTAAAACTCATGAACTGCCGAGAAAACGGCAACAGTGAGAGAAGGAAGATAATAAGCACAAAAGCGAGAACGACCAAAAGTCTATGCCTTTTCCAGAATACCTTAAGCTCTTTCAACTTGCTTTGCTTATTCATCCGGCTTTTGCATGTTCTTCTCGAGCCACTGGTTATATGACATCAAAACCTGCCGCGGCTTTGAGCCCTCATGTGGCCCGACTATACCGAGCTGCTCCATCTCATCTATAAGCCTGCCTGCACGTGCATAGCCTAAGCGCAGTCGCCTTTGCAGAAGCGATGTGGATGCATGCCCCGCCTCAACAACGCATTTAATCGCGTCTTCAATCATCGGGTCCGTGCTGCCACCGGAAGCGTCATCACCCTTCTTGGGCTCGGCAACCGCATTTTTCTCAATCTCATTTATTACGCTTTCGTCGTAATCCAATTCGCCTGACTTCTTCACGAAATCTGCGACCTTTTCAATCTCCTTGTCGGTGAGGAAGCAGCCTTGAATTCTCACGGGTTTACTTGCGCCGACAGGCGCGAAGAGCATATCTCCTCTGCCCAAAAGCTTCTCCGCGCCGGCACCATCAAGTATTGTGCGCGAATCCACCTGAGACGAAACCGCGAAGGCTATCCTGCTTGGAATATTCGCCTTGATAAGCCCTGTCACTACATCTACCGACGGGCGCTGCGTCGCAACGACAAGGTGCATTCCCGCCGCACGCGCCATCTGGGCGAGACGGCAGATGGAATCCTCCACCTCGTTCGGTGCGGCCATCATGAGGTCTGAAAGCTCGTCAATGATTATGATTATCTGCGGCATCTTGAGCATCGGCTCGCCGTTTTCGTCTTTATATTTGTTTCGTTTGACAAGGTCATTGTAGCCTGCTAAATCCCGAACGTTATTATCTGCAAAGACTCTGTACCTGTTCAGCATTTCGGTTACTGCCCAGTTCAAGGCGCCCGTCGCCTTGCGCGGGTCTGTCACAACCGGCACAAGCAAATGCGGGATACCGTTATATACGCCCAGCTCAACCACCTTCGGGTCAATCATTAAAAAGCGCACGTCGTCGGGCGAGGATTTATAGAGAATGCTCGTTATAAACGAATTGACGCAGACGGATTTACCCGAGCCCGTCGTGCCGGCGATAAGGATATGCGGCATTTTGGTTAAATCGGCAATCGCAACCTTTCCGGCAATATCGCGCCCGAGAGCGACCGTCAGCTTGCTTTTGGCCGTGAGAAAGCTGTTTGATTCGACTATTTCTCTGAGGCGCACGATATTCTTCGCCTTATTCGGCACTTCTATGCCCACCGCGGCTTTTCCGGGTATGGGGGCTTCAATCCTCACACCTTCGGCAGCCAAATTCATCGCTATGTCATCAGAAAGCCCTGTTATGCGGCTGATTTTCACCCCCGCCGCAGGCTGAAGCTCATATCTCGTTACGGACGGGCCGCGGGAGATGTCCATAATCTTCGTTTGAACGCCGAAGCTTTTCAGCGTCTCGACAAGAGTTCTGCCGTTATTCTGAAGCTCCTCCATCTCTGTGGCCGGGTCAATTCTATGCCCCGCCTCAAGCAATGTAACCGGCGGAAAGATGTAATTCTTGACTTCGGCAGTTGCTTTACCGACTTGAGCTTCCTTTTTCTCACTTTCCGCATGTTCTCTAAGGAAATCTGCCGTTGCTTTTTCGGCGTCCAGCGCGGCCTCATCCTTATCCGTAGGGGCTGTGTCTGCCGCCGTAACAGGCTCGATATCTTCAATCAACGTGGGCTTAGTGAAGGTTTCCTCTTCAACATCCGGAAGAATCTCCTCCGGCGGCTCATCAATCCCGAAGACAGTTTGCAGATTCTTGAGCTTATCGCTTTTCTTCCTCTTTACCTTTTCAGGCGGTTTAATCGGGAAAAGCTGTGCCGTATCTGAATGAACAGGGTGTTCAGGCAGTCCGCCGTCCAGAGGAATGTCAATGCTCGGCGCTTGGCGCTCTTCTCTGCGCTGCCTCGCCTGCTGAATGCCGTCGGAGACCACGTCGACCGGCTTCTTGAAGGCCTTGAAGAGATGAATAAGCGTTGTGCCGGTTAAAACCATGAGCGCAACGAAAATCAGAAGCACAATGATTATTTTCGAGCCGACTTCTCCGGCAGCGAGCAAAATCGGGTTGCCGACATATGCGCCGACCACGCCGCCTCCTGCGCCCGCGTTATTTTCATATACATACTGCGTGAATTCAATGAACGTCAAATCATTTGGCAGCGGCGCGCTCGCAAAGATGAAGCCCGCCCCGCAGAAGAGGACGATTACAAGAATCATCATCCAAATCTTTGCGCCGAACGAAGCCTGCGGCTTATCAAGCGCGGTTATAACCGCGATATAAATCATGAGTATCGGGCAGAGAATCGCCCAGTTGCCGAAGACACCCAGCACAGCGTCATGCGCTGAGCTCCATAAATTATCACCTCTGATGAGAATCAGGCAGCCGAGAAAAATTGCAAGCGCGAACAAAACCACAGCACTGGTCTGGCTGCTCTGCTTGCCGCCTGTGCCGGAAGTTTTGCTCTGCCTTGTGGCCGTCTGGCTTTTAGGCGCGGCATTTTTCTTTGCGCCGCCCGAAACCGTGCTTTTTGATTTCGGAGCAGTTTTTTTAACCGGTTTCTTTTGCGCTGCCATAAATTTCTCCTTTCAGCGGATTTTTTTGAATATTTACAGCGGTTTCCCTGTGAAGAGATTATTGCCCGTGATATGCTCGATTATACCGAGCAGCGTAATAACGCCGCCGACAATCAGAGTATAATACGCGAAGATTTCAAGCCTGCCTGACGTGACCATCCACTTAAGAAGCTTTATCGCGAGGAAGCCGACAATTGCAGCGACTAATAAGCCGATGATAAGCGGAAGCACGCCGACCTCGGCGATATCTTGGCTGCCGGCATCTTTCAGCGAAAGAATGGTAGCCGCAATTATGGCAGGAATTCCCATCACAAAGGAGAAGTCCAGAGCCGCCTGCTTATTGATTCCTCTGAGCAGACCGATTGAAAGCGTTGAGCCTGAACGGGAAAGCCCCGGAAAAATTGCCGCCAGAAACTGCATGAAGCCAATCAGAATAGCGTCAATTGTGTGAATCTTTTTTCTGCCGCTGCTCTGCACAAGCTGGCCGTCGGGGCTGGTTACAATCTTGCCGCTGAGCACCTTCATGCCGGCTCTTATAGCAAGGAATAAAAGTCCGCTAGTCAGAAGCAATGAGATGCCCTCAAGGAGAATGCTTGTGTCCGTTGCGAAGAACTCTGAATAATCTTTAATCTGCATACCCGTGCCGGGAATTGGAAGAAACAACAAAAATAATGGTACAAGCGAAATTATCACCATCATGAGCAGGCGCCTGTCCTTGCTCATTTCGCTCCACTTGAATTTGCGGTGGAAAATATCCTGCACAAGTAAAATGAATTCCTTTATGAGCTTCCAGATTGTCGCGCGATATACAAAAACCACAGCTAAAAGCGTGCCGAGATGAAGCATTATGTCGAAGAGAATGCCCGGCAGCTCAATGCCGAATATATGCTGAGATATTGAAAGATGCCCGCTGCTCGAAACAGGCAGGAATTCAGTTGCGCCCTGAATTATACCTTGAATTATTGCGTCAATAATTGACATGGTTTCCTCCTAATCTGTGTGGCTTCATAATTTCTGTTATTATAGCACTTTAAGGATATTTCGGCAAGGAATTTAATCATTATATTGTATTTTATTTTGATTTCTATTTGCCTGTGTCTATATTTAGTGGTATAATTTTTTT
>DBCZ01000007.1:746-3370 GCA_002293315.1 Ruminococcaceae bacterium UBA945 | reverse complement strand
CCCATTTTTATCATGATTGCGATAGGCTTCATTGTAAGGCTCACAAAGGTGCTGACGGGAGATTCCGTTAAGCATCTGAATAAGCTGATTTTTTACGTTCTGCTTCCGCTCATGATTTTCCATAATATATGTAATACCGATATTGCCCTGAATTTTCGCTCTGACTTGATTATATTCTCTGTCATCGTGGTTCTTATTCAGTTCTTCGTCTCGTTAAGCATCGTTCTTCTCTCCGAAAAGGACAACAGCAGACGCGGTGTGATGCTTCAGGGAATGTTCAGAAGCAATTTCGTTCTCTACGGTATTCCGCTGGCTTCATATATTTACGGTGCGGAGGCCTCCGCCAGAGCCTCTCTGATGATTGCGATAATTATCCCGCTGTTTAATGTGCTTGCAACAATTGCACTTGAGATGTTCAATGGCGGAAAGCCGAACTTTTTCAAGGCCTTCATAGGCATAATCAAAAATCCGCTCATCATAGCTTCCGCCGCAGCGATTCTGCTGTCTGTCTTCAATATCCGCCTGCCGGTTATTATAAACAACACTGTCGGCACGGTAGCGTCAATCACAACGCCCTTGGCATTTATATCCTTGGGCGCGCTTATCAGCTTTAAGGACGTCGGGCGATACATCAAACCCACAGTAATTACCACGCTTTTTAAGCTACTTATCTTCCCTGCCGTTTTCCTCGGCGCGGCGATTCTCTTCGGCTTCAGAGATGAGAACCTCGCCATTTTGCTTGCGATTGTTGCCTCACCTGTGGCAGTGGGCTCAATCGCGATGGCGCAGGAGATGGGCGGCGATGAGCAGCTTGCTGGTCAGCTCGTCTTCTTTTCATCTCTGCTTTCCATCGTCACGATTTTTCTGTTCATCTTTCTTTTCAGATACTTCGGATATTTCGCATAGGAAAATTTAAGCATAGCACAACCGCAATGCAACGGCTTGACACGTATCGCTTTTTATTGGATAATTAAATAACAAACTAATGAGGAGAGAAAAATGGGATTGACACTGGCACAGAAAATTATCAAGGCACATTTGGTTAGCGGCGAAATGGCGGTTGGCAGTGACGTAGGGTTGCGAATTGACCAAACGCTCACGCAGGACGCAACCGGCACGATGGCCTATCTTGAATTTGAAGCTATGGGTGTGCCGAGGGTTCGCACGGAAAAAAGCGTGGCGTACATTGACCACAACACGCTGCAATCCGGCTTTGAAAACGCTGACGACCACAGATATATACAAAGCATCGCAAAAAAGCACGGGCTTTTCTTTTCGCGCCCGGGTAACGGAATCTGCCATCAGCTGCATTTGGAGAGATATGGTGTTCCGGGGAAAACATTGATTGGCTCTGACAGCCACACCCCCACAGGCGGCGGGATCGGAATGCTGGCCTTCGGTGCCGGCGGCTTAGACGTCGCCGTAGCTATGGGCGGCGGCGAATATCACATTACTATGCCGAAAATGACGAAGATTGAGCTCACCGGTAAGCTTGCTCCGTGGGTTTCAGCCAAGGATGTGATATTGTTCGTTTTGCGGAAGATGAGCGTCAAGGGCGGCGTGGGTAAAATCATTGAATACGGCGGCGAGGGGATAAAAACCCTCTCTGTGCCTGAAAGAGCGACGATTACGAACATGGGCGCAGAGCTCGGCGCCACCACCTCTGTCTTCCCTTCAGACGAAATAACCCGCAGCTTTTTAGCGGCGCAGGGACGCGAAAGCGATTGGCTCGCGCTGGGATCTGACGCAGACGCCGAGTATGACGAAATCATTGAAATAAATCTTGCTTCAATAGAGCCGATGGCGGCCTGCCCGCACAGCCCGGACTCTGTGAAAACTGTAAGTGAAATAGGCGAGCTTGTAATTGACCAATGCTGCATTGGTTCATGCACGAATTCCTCTTATCTTGATATGATGAGAGTGGCCTCCATTCTCAAAGGCAAAACGATTGCGCCCTCGGTTAACCTCACAATCGGCTGCGGCTCAAAGCAGGTTTTCAGCATGCTTGCTGAAAACGGAGCTCTGGCCGACATGATTGAAGCCGGCGCGCGTATACTTGAATGCGCTTGCGGCCCGTGCATCGGCATGGGGCAGTCGCCTAACTCCGGCGGCGTCTCTCTGCGCACATTCAACCGCAATTTTGAAGGGCGCTCTGGCACAAAGGACGCGCAGATATATCTCGTGAGCCCCGAAGTTGCTGCGGCCTCGGCGCTGACCGGACATCTTACAGACCCGAGAACGCTGGGTGATGAACAAAGAATTGACATGCCGCAAAAGTTCCTCATAAATGACAACATGATTATCCCGCCCGCCGATGAGGCAGACNNATATCAAGCCCTTCCCTGTTTCGGAGAAGCTTCCTGAAGCAATCAAGAAGAAAGCTATTCTGAAGGTGGGCGACAATATTACGACCGACCATATCATGCCCGCGGGTTCAAAGCTTCTTCCCTATCGCTCAAATATACCCTATCTTTCGCAGTTCAGCTTTGCAGTATGCGATGAAAGCTTCCCTGAAAGGGCGAAAGCAGAAGGCGGCGGCTTCGTAATCGGCGGAGGTAATTACGGACAGGGCTCGTCAAGAGAGCACGCGGCGCTCGTGCCGCTGTATCTCGGCGTGAAAGCGG